>JAYVRQ010000742.1:0-40382 GCA_043776145.1 Chthoniobacteraceae bacterium | reverse complement strand
ACAGCGCGAACAACATTCGCGCGCTCGTCCTCGCCAACATCGCCTACCTCGCCGACAACGGCCGCTACGCCCCCGCCGACGACAAGAAGAACCTCCGCCGCTGGCACGGCGCGCGGACTTCCTCGAAAGGCGTCTTCGATCCCGCGAAAGGCTTCCTCGCGCCCTACCTCGGAAAATCGCGCGCCATCACGCCATGCCCCGTTTTTCAGGACATGCTAAAAGGCAGCGGCACCTTCGAGGAAGGCACCGGCGGCTACGGCTACAACGCCACCTACATCGGCGGCACGCCCGACCTGCGCTGGAATCCCGACGGCACGCGCGTCTCCGCCACCTCCGCCAACATCGAGCGCCCTGCGACCACCGTGATGTTCACCTCGACCGCCTACGCACGCGCGAAAGGGCTCCAGGAATATCCCTACTGCGAGCCGCCTGCGTGGGATTTTGGCAACGGCCCCGAAGGCGACCGCCCCTCGCCCACGGTGCATTTTCGTTTCGAGGGAAAGGCGCTCGCCGCATGGTGCGACGGGCACGTCAGCTTCGAGTTCCCCCTCGACCGCCCTGAAGGCACGAATCCGCACGACGGCGACACCAAGGGGAAAAATCTCGGCTGGTTCGGCCCCGACGAAAACAACGGCTATTGGAACCCGCGCCGCGCAGAGCCCTGACGGAAAACGCAGTGGCGGTTGGCGGACTCGATTCCGCCGTTTCCGACGAATCCCGCCGTCTCACCTTACTCGACACCCTTGGCGATTCTGCCACGCTCAATGCACCGCTAGACGAAAAAGAAACCCACCAAGCCAAAGCCCGTCGCTCCGTACAGGCGGAAGGTAAAAAAAGCGGAGAAACAGGTCAACCCGAAGCCGGACAATTCTGCTGTGCTCGTGTTGCGTGAAGATCCGAAAAATGCGGCGAGTCGCGAAACCAGCGATGCGGTTGCGAAACCTTTTTGCGGCAACATCCGCGCGGGCAAGAACACCTACGTGTATGACGCGCACACCTACCACACGAAGGTGCCGCCGGATGGCATCGCGAAACTCATCGAGTATTACACGAAACCGGGGGAAGTCGTCCTTGATCCGTTTTGCGGCTCGGGCATGACCGGCATCGCCGCGGGCAATCTAGGACGGAGCGCGTGGCTCAGCGATTTGTCGCCAGCGGCGACTTTCATCGCACAGCATCTCAACTCGCCCGTGGACGCCGAGCATTACCTGAAAGCCGTGCGCCTCCTGCTCACGGATGCGGCAGAGCTTGAAGCTGAATTATACCACACGCCATGTCGTAGCTGTGGCACGCTCACGCCAATGCTCTACACCGTTTGGAGCTACGGCGTGGTTTGTCCGCACTGCGATTGCGAGTTCGTCATGTGGGACGTAGCCCGCGACGAAAAACCGAGCGTGCGCGAGAGCAAAATTCTGTCTGAGTTTCCCTGTCCGCACTGCGCGAAGCATGTCCGCAAGCGCGGTATCAAACGCACCCGGCGTTATCCCGTTCAAGTCGGCTACAAATGTTGCGGGCGTGGATTGAAAGAGCAGACCGCCGGGCTTTGTGAAGCTGACTGCGCGACGCTGGCCCGCATCGCGGCCGAGGGGATGCCGCGCGGTCTGTGGTATCCGCGCAATAAGTTCCCCGACGGCATGAACACGCGCCAGCCACGCGCGGCGGGCATCGAGCGCGTGGACCAAGCCTACACACCGCGCGCACTGCGGGCGATGGCGTGGCTTTGGAAGCGCGCGCTGGAGTGGCCCGATACCGAGATGTCCGGGAAGCTGCTGTTCACGCTGACCTCGCTCTATCAACGCATCACGCACTTCTCGGAGTTCCGCTTTTGGGGCGGCAGCAGCAACACCGCGAACTACAACGTCCCCTTCATTTCCAACGAACAAAACGTTTTTCGCACCTTTGCGCGCAAGGCGAACACGATCAGTTGGTATTTCCAAAGTGCGCCCCGCTTGCGACGCGACGTGCAAGTTCGCACAGCCTCCGCGTGCGACCTTTCGCACATCGCCGATGGCTCGGTGGATTACGTTTTCACCGACCCGCCTTTCGGCGGAAACATCAACTACTCGGAGATGAATTTTCTTTGGGAAAGCTGGCTCCGGCAGCACACCGACACGCGCGACGAAGCCATCGTCAACGCCGTGCAGGGCAAAGGGGTCGCGGAATATCAAACGCTGCTCACGCGGGGCTTTCGCGAGTGCCGCCGCGTGCTCAAAAGCGATGGCTGGATGAGCGTCGTCTTTCACAATTCCTCGCGCGCCGTATGGGCCGCACTGCAAGCCGCCGTGAACGCCGCGGGCTTTGCCATTCACGGCACGCAGACCTTCGACAAGGAGCACGGCACCTTCAAACAATTCGTCTCCGAAAACGCGGTCGGTTACGACCTCGTGCTGCACTGCCGCAAAGGAGAGCGCGCCACGAACGCAAACGGTCATGCTGCGGCGACGGCGGGTGAAATCGTCGAGTTCATCCGCAACCGCATCAGCGAGTCGCCGGGTCGCTACCAGGTCCACTACCTCCATGTCGCCCGCGCCGATGAATGGGACTTCCGCAAACTTCACGCGGAATGGCTCGCGGAATCTCTCGCCGCCGATGGTGGAGCGGTCGGGTTCGAGGACTTCCGCGCGCACGCCGCACGGGCCGTCGCCGGGATGAAACTCGCGCCGCTGCAGGCCACACTGCTTTGACGATGCCCGCCCTCGCTGCTTTCAACGATGCCGAACGTGTCACTGTCCATCGCCTGCTCGCCGCTTGTGTCGCGCGGATGATGGGCCGGAAACTGGAGGAAGGCGATTGGGCCGATGTGTATTGCCGCGCCAAAGCCATCCCGGTTCGCGGCTGGAGCAACCTGAACATTGATGTGATGCACGAGGGTCTCGGCGTTGAGCACAAGATGCCCTGCTACCGCTCGAACACCAACATCGCACAAGCCTGCGGCGAAACGCTAATGCACCCCGCCGCCACGCGCTCCATCCGCGTGCCGACTGGCCGTGTAAGCGCCACTGCTGCAATGCGCGACATCCTCACCCAATACGGCGCGCTCATCGAACAGCGGCGGGAAAAAGTCCGCGAGAGCGCAACACCCGATTCACAGCCCGACATGAGAACCGGCTGGCTGCTGTGGCAGGAAAGTTTGCGTCAGTTTCTTTATTTCGAGGAGCGCATGGCCGCCCCGAATCCCGACCACTTCACTGCCGAGTGGGTCGAGAGCGGTGGCGGTTCCCGAAAAGGCAGCCGCAACCTATGGATTTACGAACGTGCCACGGGCAAGAAGCGGTATTCCGTCACCACTGCGGCGGGCGCGAAGATTCAACCTTACTTCGACGTGCCTCCGCCAAACGACCCACACCTCTACATCTTCACCGTCATCGGCGAAGTCATCACCGATGACCGCGTGCGCTGCTGGATTTCGCAGACGACCCGCGACGACCTCGCGCAACTCATCGGTTCCGCGTCACCCGATGCCGTCGCCGCCGCCATCGAGCGGACGCTGGCCGGTCTGCCTCCCGTCGAGTCCCGTCCCGTTATTGCCGACGACCCAGCAGAGCCATTGGAGATTTCCGCCAGCGCGTATTCATTACTCACAACCCGTCTGCCCGGCATGAACGATGACCACTGCTTCCAGCAACTCATTCGCTGCCTCCGTCATAGTCGCTAAAGGTCGGTCGCCGATTCCCGAACGCACCCATCCAGCGGGCACGGCAGTGCCTGAAGCCACACGCTGATCGTGTCGAGCCGCGCTTTCCGCGCTGCTTTCGATTGACCGATCCATGCCCGGCGCATTCACTGCCGCCGTGCCTCCGGCCTACTATGCGTATTTGTTTTCGGCGTTCGCATTCGTGCTCGGCGCGGCGATCGGCTCGTTCCTGAACGTCTGCATTTACCGGATGCCGCGCGATCTTTCCGTGAACGAACCGCGCCGTTCCTTCTGCCCGAAGTGCAAATACCAAATCCCGTTCTGGTACAACATTCCGCTCGTCTCGTGGCTCGCGCTGCGCGGGAAGTGCGCTAATTGCGGCGCGGGAATTTCGTTCCGTTACTTCGGCGTCGAGTTGCTCACGGGGCTGCTCTTTCTCGGCGTGTGGTGGAAGGTGTGGCCGCAGGCGTGGGTGCTCGCGCTGCCGTTTTGGATTCTCGTCAGCCTGCTCGTCATCGCGACGTTCATCGACTTCGAGTTCTTCATCATCCCGGATGAAATCACCTGGGGCGGCGTGATCGCGGGGATCGTGCTCAGCCTCGCCATCCCGACGCTGATGGGCACCGACTCGAATCTCGTCGCCGCGGGCTGGTCGCTCGCCGGCGCGGCGTTCGGCTACCTGCTGCTGTGGGGCGTGGTCGAGTTGGGGAAAAAGCTCTTTGGAAAAAAGCGCGTCGTTTTGGAAAAGGCCGAGGGCTTCACCTGGACGCGGCACGGCGACGACGCCGAACTTCATGTCGGCGACGACAAGCAGCCGTGGAGCGAATTCTTCGCGCGCGAAACCGACCGGCTACTGATGCAGTGCGAGTCGGCGGAAATCGACGGCGCGCATTTTGAAAACGTGACGCTCGAATTTCACTACGACCGCGTGCAGGTCGGCGAGAAATCGTGGGAACTCAGCAAGCTCGACACGATCACGGGATCGGTGAAGGAGATCACCATCCCGCGCGAGGCGATGGGATTCGGCGACGTGAAATTCATCGCAGCGATCGGCGCGTTCCTTGGCTGGAAGGCGGTGCTCTTTACCATCATGGCCGGCTCGACCTTCGGCGCGGTCGTGGGACTCTCGACCATCGCGCTCGGCAAGCGCGAGTGGTCCGCGAAGATTCCCTTCGGTCCGTACCTCGCGCTCGGCGCGCTCGTGTGGGTGTTTGCGGGGCCGCAAATTCTCGCGTGGTATCTCACCTTCTCGCAGCCCGCAGTCTAGCGGCACGTTGCCGCCCGCCGCGGATTTTTCCCACTGTCATTTCCATGCCGCTTCAATAAAACGACGCGACACCCAACGCCATGAAACTCCCTCCGCGCCTCTTCCTTTTCATCCTTCCCATTGCCATCGTCGCGCTGCTTTCCGGCTGCAAACCATCCGCAGGCACATCATCCAGCGCGCCGTCTTCGGGCAGGAAAAAAGTCGCGTTTGTCAGCAATGGGGTCGCGTCATTCTGGACGATCGCCGCGGCGGGCGTGAAGGCGGCGAGCGAAAAATTCGGCGTGGATGCGGAAACGCTCATGCCGGTGGAAGGCATCACCGACCAGAAGCGGATGATCGAGGATTTGCTCACGCGCGGAATCGACGGCATCGCGGTGAGTCCGATCGATCCGGTGAATCAAACCGAGATGCTCAACACAGCGGCGAAGCGCACGAAACTCATCACGCACGATTCCGATGCGCCCGGCAGCGACCGCCTGCTCTACATCGGCATGGACAACTACAAGGCCGGACGACTCTGCGGCGATCTCGTCCGCGAGGCCATGCCCAATGGCGGGACAGTGATGATCTTCATAGGACGCCTCGAACAGGACAACGCGAAGCGCCGCCGCCAGGGCTGCATCGACGCTATTCTCGGACGCCCGGTGAATCCCGATCATTTCGATCCGCCTTCCGATGTGCTCGCAGAGAATGGTTTCAAGATTCTCGGCACGCTCACGGATCAATTCGACCGCGCGAAAGGCAAGGCGAACGCCGAGGACACGCTCGCGAAATTTCCCGGCGTCGGCTGCATGGTCGGGCTCTTTGCCTACAATCCGCCGCTCATGCTCGAAGCCCTCGCGCAGGCGAACCAACTCGGGCAGGTGAAAGTCGTGGCCTTCGACGAAGACGACGCGACCCTCGCGGGAATCCAAAAGGGGACAGTGCATGGAACCGTCGTGCAAAATCCGTACATGTATGGCTACAAGTCGGTCGAGATTCTCGCCGAACTCTCGAAGGGAAATGCCGGCGTCATCCCCGAAAACAAATTCATCGACATTCCCGCGCGGCAAATCCGCAAGGGCAACGTCGATGAATTCTGGGCGGACCTAAAACTTAAGACGGGACCGGCGAAGTGACCTGCGCGACGGCATGAACGCGCCGCTGCTCGAAGTCCGCAATCTCGTCAAATCGTTCCCCGGCGTACGCGCGCTGAAAGGCGTGAGCCTCGCGCTCGATCGCGGCGAAGTGCTCGCGGTCATCGGGGAAAACGGCGCGGGCAAAAGCACGCTGATGAAAATTCTCGCCGGGGTGCAGCGGCCCGATGCCGGGGAAATCCTGCTCGAAGGCCGCGCGATCGGGATTCGCTCCGTCCATGAAGCACTCGCGCACGGCATCGCGCTCATTCATCAGGAACTTAATCTCGCGGACAACCTCGATGTCGCGGCGAACATTTTTCTCGGCCGCGAAAAACTCCGCGCGAGGCTCATCGACACAGCGCATCTGCGGCGCGAGGCGCGGCGGTTTCTCGATGCGGTCGGTTTGCGTGTCGATCCCGCGATGCTCGTGAGCACGCTCGCCATCGGACAGCAGCAGCTCGTCGAAATCGCCAAGGCGCTCTCGGTCAATGCGCGCGTACTCATCATGGACGAGCCGACTTCGAGCCTGTCGAGCGGAGAGGCGGAAAACCTTTTCCGCGTCATCCGCGACCTGCGTGCGAGCGGCGTCAGCATCGTCTATATTTCGCATCGACTCGGCGAAGTGAAGGAACTTGCCGATCGCGTAACCGTGCTCCGCGACGGGGAAAATGCGGGCGAGTTGCCGCGCGAAAATATCACCCATGCCGCGATGGTGAAGCTCATGGTGGGCCGCGACCTTTCGCAATTCTATCCCCACGAATCGTACACGCCCGGCGAAATTGTTTTCGAGGCGAAAGTCATCCGCACCCCGGCGCATCCGTGCCACGAGTTGAGCTTCCGCGTTCACGCAGGCGAGATCGTCGGCATCGCCGGACTCGTTGGCGCGGGCCGCACGGAATTGCTCGCGACGCTTTTCGGCGTCACCCCCGCACTCGGCGGCACGATGCGAATCTCGGGACGGGAAATCGCCCCGCAATCTCCGCGCGAAGCCATCGCCGCCGGTCTCGCGCTCGTGCCCGAGGATCGCAAAAAGCAGGGCGTCATCCTCGAAATGGCCGTGCGCGACAACATCAGTCTCGCGAGCCTGCGACGCGATGCGCGCCACGGTTTCCTCAATCGCCGCCGCGCCTCCGAACTGTGCTCGGAAATGATCGGGAGCCTGCGCATCAAAACGCCGGATGAGCGGCAGGTGGTGCAATTCCTCTCCGGCGGCAACCAGCAGAAAGTGGTGCTCGGCAAATGGCTCGCGCTGCGCCCGCGCCTGCTGCTGCTTGATGAACCCACGCGCGGCATCGATGTGGGCGCGAAGCAGGAGATTTATCGCCTGATGGAAGACCTCTCGCGTCAGGGCATCGCGATCCTTTTTGCCTCCAGCGAAATGGAGGAAATCCTTGGCATGTCCGACCGCGCGCTCGTCATGCACGAAGGCCGCATCGCCGGCGAACTAGCGCGGGAGGAATTGAACGAGGAAGCAGTGATGCACCTCGCCACGAACACGCTATCCCCGGCGCTTTAACGCTGCCGCCTCGGCTAGTGCGCGGCTCGTCAACTTATGGAATCGCTCCTCGCTGAAACACTCCGCATTCCGCCGGATCACCGCCGGATTCCATGAAGTCGCTTCCGCGCGATCCAGCGCGGCCAGCAATGATTCTACGGTCTGCTCGTGGAAGAAGCACCCGGTCTGTCCTTCGATAACCGTCTCCAGCGCGCCTCCCCGCGCGTAGGCAATCACCGGCTTGCCACAAGCCTGCGCCTCCACCGGTGCAATGCCAAAGTCTTCCTCCGCCGGGAAGATCAACCCGCGCGACCGCTCCATCAATCGCTGCACTTCCGCATCACTCGCCCAGCCGGTGAAGGTAATCGTCGGTCCGCCGAGTCCTTCCAGACGCTTTTGATCCGGCCCTTTTCCCACCACCACCAATCGCCTGCCAGACTTAGTGCAGGCGGTCACCGCGCGGTCGATACCCTTGTAAGCCACCAGGCGCGAAACAATGATATAGTGTCCATCATGGTCACTGGAAGGTGTGAAGCGTTCCAACTGAACCGGCGGGTGAATCACGATCGCTTCCCGCCGATAGTTATCGGCGACCCGCTTCCGCACCGCTTCCGAGTTAGCCACGATGATGTCGAAAGACTGCGCCGCCTCGAAGTCGATCCGGCGCAGCCACGGTACCAGCCAATGCACGATCCGATTCGCCCAGGGGATATGCACCTCGGAATCGACATAGGCCGCCCCGGCTAGCCAAAGAAATCTGGTAGGATTGTGGCAGTAGAGCACGGACGCCGTGGAGGGCGAAAATGGCAGGCACTTCGCGAAGGTGCTGGCACTCACCCAAAGCGCGGATGCCTGCACTCGCTCGAAACTGCGAAAGGCATACGGATACAACGCAAAGTATTTTTTGAAATGCGTCTCGATCCCTGGCAATCGCTGCATCCATGAAGTTCGAATGTCAGCCTTCTCAAACTCCGGCAGCAGCGTATCGCGCCGAACCGCGCTGGTATAAAGCGGACTCGCAGGATGGTGCCGCACCATCGAAGCCACGACCCGCTCCGCCCCACCCATCTGGATGAGGTAATCGTGAGCCAGCGTTAGTTCCGGGGTGTTACTCACTGCATTACTATATTTCAGATGGAAGCATCACGTCCATCCAATAGCCAGTTCCACTTCCCGCTCGATTCCGCGCAACATTGCCTCCACTGAAAATTGTCGCATGGCGAACTCTCGACCCGCGCCGCCGAGGCGCGCCGCCAGTTTCGGCTCCTCGATCAGACGGCGCAATGCGCTGGCGAGTTCAACAGGATCACCTGGCGAGACAAGGCATCCCGTCACGCCATCCACGATGATCTCACAGGCACCGCCCGCCTTCGTCGCCACGACCGGCTTCCCTGCCAGCATTCCCTCCACGATCACCCGGCCAAAAGGCTCCGGCGCCACCGACGTATGCGCCACAAAATCCACCGCCTGCAACAGCGCCGGAATATCCTCGCGAAATCCCAGGAACCGGACGCGCTCACTCACACCCAGATCACGAGCCTTCGCCTGCAACTCTTCCAGGTAGCGCACCTCATCTCCAAACAACGGCGCGCCGACAAAGACCGCGCGCAGATTCGGCACAAGCCGCAAGGCCTTGATCAGCACGTGCTGTCCCTTCCAAGGAGCCAGTCGGCTAAACACGCCCACTATAGGTCCAGGTTTAAACCCAATTTCCACGCGCAACCTTAGCGTGGCTTCTTCCGACGGCTCATCGGCAAAGGGCTTCGAGTCGATCCCATTATAGACAACCGTCGTCCGATCCGCCCGCCCGCCGCATTGAACAAATGCCTCCCGGCTCGCCTCCGAGTTGGTAATTACACGGCTGGCAAATTGACTGCCCAGCTTGACCGAGACGAATCGGTTCAACGCACTGAAATGATCCGCAGTGAGCATATCATGCAGATACCAAACCAATGGCTTGCCCGCGATCCGCGAAGCGATGGAGCCGACGACCAGAGCCTTCTGGCTGTTGGCAAACAACACATCGAAGTTTGCGGCGTGTCGCGCGACGCGCCACGCAAGTTGGAGAATCGCAGGCACCGCGAAAAGTTGTGCCAGTCCGCGCCCGTCGCGTCCCACGGAAGCCATCGAACTACCAACGTGAAATACTGCGACTGGCACCTCCACCCTTTCAAGCCTCCCGCGCAAAGGCCCATCCGCAAAGAGCAACACTTGCCGCTCTCCGACCCATCGCGCCGCCAGTTCCAGCAAGAACAACTCCGCCCCGCCGAGTACTCCCGTATGGCCGAGAAACAAAACACGCGGCTTCAAAGACGCCGTCTCCGTTCCTCAATCGCTTCCTCAAAAACCGCCAGCAATTGAGGCAGGACCGCCGGCCAGCCGTACTGCCGGGCATGGGCGCGACACGCATCCTGATCTGGCAGTGAGATCGTGCCGCGCAGCGCCGCTCGAATCCGTTCCGCCATCGCACCTGTCGTCGCCCCGGCAAACAAAAGATCTGGGTTCAAAGGACGCAGTATCTCCGCGGTGCCGCCCACTGCCGTGCCTAGAACGGGAGTGCCGCAAGCAAGCGACTCCACGGTGACTAGGCCAAATCCCTCAAGCGCGACCGTCGGCACCAACGACACTTCCGCCGCCGCATAAGCAAGAGGCAAGTCCGTCTCTGCGATAAACCCTGTCAACCGGACATGCTCCGTTAGTCCCATCGCCACGATTTGCTCCTGCAACCGATCTCGTTCCGAACCCTTGCCCCCGATCAGAAGCAGCACGTCCGGGAACTCCCTTCGCACATCCGCAATGGCATGGACTAGCAAATCCAATCCCATCCGTCGTGCCAGTCGCCGCACCGATAACACGATTCGCCGATCCTGCGGCCAGTCGAGTTTTGCCCGAGCCGCTTCTCTTCCCGGTGCGGCAAGATAACTAGTCAAATTCACCCCACCTGGAACCACCCGTATCCTGTCCAGCGGCACGCCATACTCTTCATGCAATAAATCCCGAAACGCCTGGGATAGCGTGATGCAGCGATCCGCCCGCCGATAAACACTTTGCTCGATCCGACGCGCCAAACCTGCGGCAATTCGCCTCTTCAACCCCCGCGCCTCTGCCTGCATCTCTCCCGCCCAGGGACCGTGAAAATTTACCACCAAGGGAAGATGCGAAGGCAGGGCACGCAGCCAGGGAAAGGCATAAAGAGCAAAGTGGGAATTCACCACATTCACATCCCTCCCAAATGCCTCACGCGCGAGCGCCCTTGCCCCGATCCATCGACGCCACACAGAAGCAGGCGAAGCTGCGATTCCGCGGACGGCAATGCCGCCCAGCGCGGTCGCCCCAACCGAGGACACCAGGGCCGTTCCATCCATTCCCGCTTCGCCAAATGCCCGGATCATTTCAAAAAAATAGCGATCCAGTCCTCCATCGCGACAAAGTGGGAACCAATCCATGCCGGAAAAGATCGCTCGTGGCATCGTCTTCTCATCCGGTTCAATCTTGCACACATTTTCGGTTATCTGTGAATGAGTGGACATGATGCCTTACACGACAATCACAGATGCGGCATTTACGGTAGCAGCACAGTGCCGTTTGGCTACCCATCGGCTCCGAAGCCTGTCGAACGGTCTGTCCACCATCTTGTAGATCATCCATGCTCCTCCGAAGGCGCAGGTAAAATTCAAGATCAGAAGAGCCACCGCCTGCCATGCCGGGCGCGAGGGTCCGCCGAGCGCGTAGTAGCATTCGCGCGGCATCCAATGGAAGAGATACAAAGGGTAGGCAAGATCACCCAGCGTCCGGTCCAGCGGAGTGGAAGTCCGGCGCACGTTCCGGGCGATTACGGGCAGGCTCAGGGCGGCTATCGCCACCCAGAGTAGCATGGCGCCCTTCATCGGCGGTGAAGATTGCCGACCTACAATCCACATTGCGGCTTTTAGTTCAGGAACGGTCAGGCCGATCACAAGCGCCATGACCACCGCAGCCAGAGCCCAGACGCCCACCGTGCGCGAGGGCTGCCATTGAGTGCGGTGGATCAGAATGCCGCCCACGAAGAAGGGAAGAAACGGAATCAATACAGGGACATCCGCGCTGCCACCACGCCAGAAATGAATAAGCGGCAGAAAGAGCAAAGCCCCACCGGCAAGCCATGCCAGGCGATGGCTTAACCGTCGTATTATCCAGATCAATGCCGGAGCAAGCAGGTAAAACTGCATCTCCACATCAAGCGACCACGCCGGGGGCAGAACCGATCCGGCTGCACCGGAACCGGCAACTGGCAATTGCCGCAGAAACCAATGTAATGGGCTGTTCCGAAATGGCAGTGGGTTCCCGCGCCCAAGTGTCCACATGAGACCGAGTGCGGTGCAAAGCAGAAACACCGGCGCCAACCGCCACCATCGGCTGACATAGAACGTCAGGAGAGGGTTGTGGGAGCGTGCATACCTTTCATCCCACATTTTCGCGATCCAATAACCACTCAGGATAAAAAACAGATAGACCGCCAATGCTCCCATGCGGAGGGGCGTCGAGTGATGGACCACCACGACAAAGGCGAGGATGAGTCGAAGTACGCCGGGGCCAGACATGGCAGTCATGGATTGCAAAAGGGGGCGGAGTTTCTTACGCCGAGCCGCCCGGCTGTGCCGAAAGCTGGCGCGCGGGATTTCCCGCCCACACTTCTCCCGCCGGAACATCCTTGGTCACCACTGAACCGGCTCCAATGACCGCACCATCACCGATGCGAAGCGTCTGATTCGACCGTGCCACCACGATGCTATGTGCGCCGATGGTTACGCCGTTGCCGACGATAATTTTGTGCGGTGAACCGATCCACGTTTCCGAGGCCAGGGTGACGTGGTGATAAATGCGGCAGTCATTTCCGATCTCGATCTGCGGATGGATGACGAGACCAAGCGCATGGTGCTCGAGGACCAGCCCCGAACCGACGGTTGCATCGACCGGCAGCAGGGTTTTATGCAGAATATAGTTTAACACTTTCACCCAGCGAGCAGCGCGACTCCAACCACAGGTGTGCAGGCGGCGTGAGAGCTTCCATAGCTGCTCGGGAGTGCGCGGGCGCATCATGCTGGCTGGGCATTGTTTTTCGCCGCGTGTCGGATGGTCGCGATCATCCGCGCGGCCACGCGATCAAGCACCAGGTGTTCGCGCACCCATGCGCCGCCGCGCGCGGCCATCTCCCGCCGTCGCTCGCGATCGACGATTAAGTACCTGAGCGCATTCGCGAGCGATTCCGCATCACGCTCGGGAAAAATCAATCCGCCACCGCTTGCTCCGACCAGCTTTGGAATCTCGCCCGAATCGGAACCGACGACCGCCGCGCCGCATGCCAGCGCCTCCGGGATGACCCGCCCGAATTGTTCCTTCCAATTAGCTTGCGTCTCGGATGGAAGGACCAGCACGTCCAGCCCCGCCAGATACTTTGGCGTTTCTTCGTGCGATACGAATCCAGCCTCGACCAGACGTCCGGAAACTCCGCCTTCTGCGAGCAGTAACTTGAAGCTAGTCAAAAATGGACCGAGTCCCACGAGCAACAATTTCCAATCAAGATCGCGCAATGCCTTCAGCGCGAGAGCGAGTGTGCGCAGGCCTTTTTCCTCCACGACGCGCCCCACAAAACCGAGCATCACCGTCTTCTCATCGCGGTGCATCACTTCCGGCCATTCCTCCCGCGAATAGGTGCGGTAAAGGGTGGGATCGAGTGGCAGGGGACAGACAGCCATTTCTCCGCTAAATCCCTTTTTGCGCAAAACCGCGGCAACTTCCTCGGTAATCGGAAATGCGAAGCGGCTGTGTCGATAAACCATTTGCTCGAACCAGCGGAACGGCGGCGGATAGTGTTTCGCGATGTTTTGGCAGGAGTAAAATCCCATCGGCAATTTCGGACCCCGCGCGTTTGCCCATGCAATCTGCGCGATGGCAAGCGCGTAAGGCTCATGATTCACGTAAATCAGGTCGAATTTTCCGCGCGCGAGAAACCTGCCCCAACGGTGACGATAGACATGAAGGATGATGCTTCCATTTGCCCACACGCCCACGCTTTCCAAGGTGCCGCGAAAATCTGGCCAGCGGACGGGCTTGAGTTTGTTCCCAAACTCATCGCGCCAGTTCGCAGGAACCACGATCGTTATATCCCAGCCGGTTTGCCGCTGGATTTCCGCGTAAATTTGCTGGTTCAGCGAAGTTGCGCATGAATGGCTGACGACAAGCAGGCGCATCCTTTAGATCAGCGAGATAACGAGATGCTCTCTTATCGGCTCAGGCTTGCGGAAGTAGGGCGCTAAATTTAGATCAAACAAGCCATAACCCAGCCCGGCCAGGTGCTGGTCATGGAATTGATAGAACTCTTTCTGAAGCCAGTGAAGCTCGAGTAACATGCGCGGCTTGCAAAGTCGGATCAGTTTCAACGCACCTGTCAGGACTTGCAGTTCCGCTCCTTCCACATCAATTGAGATCACGTTTGGCGGGCGATCCGATTCTTGCAGATAGTCGTCCAGCGTCACACTGTCCACTTCCACGCTTGCATCACTGGATGAGCGTTCGCCGACGATTGTATTCACAGCCGACGCATCCCCGAAAAAAAGATGCACTTTCCCGGATGAGTCTGAAACCGCCTTTCGGACTACGGTTACATGGTTGAAGTGGTTGAGCCGGGCATTTTTGACTGCCATTTGAGCAATATCCGGCGCCGGCTCGAACGCAACAACACGGCCTTCGCCTCCAACGAAGCGCGCACCCAGGATGGCATGAAACCCAATATTCGCGCCGACATTCCAGAAGCTGTCGCCAGGACTAAGCATGGCTTGCAAAGCAAGCTGCTCTTCCGGTTCAGTAGTGCCCAGGGCATACCCGGAAAAACCCAGACTCGCATCGATGAAGAGTCCCTTTCCCGGACCATGCTGAATCTTCGCGACTCCAGAGCGAATCAAGCGCGCTCCCAGGCGGATTAATGGTCCGAGTGCGGGATATTCAAATTGCTGGCGACCACACCAGCGTATGACTTCCGGCGGGATGCAGCTCGCAAGCAGTCGGGCAATGTTCACGGCGCGTAGGGTTGGGTTTGATTTTGCCCGGGCCGGGAGATTCCCCTGCAAGCCAGATGTTGTTGATACGCGGCTTCGGTCAGTTCACTGACGCGATCCCAAGTATATCGCTCCTCGACGAGACGGCGCGCGTTCGCCCCCATCTCACGCCGCAACTGTGGATCATCGACCATTCGCCGCAAGACCACCGCCATCTGCTCCGCATCGCGCTCGATAAATTCACCCGTAACACCCGGCTGAATGAAATCCTCGGTGCCATTGATGCGCGTTGCGATGATCGGAAGACCGCAGGCAGCCGCTTCGATAGTTGCCAGGCTGAATGCTTCATACCAACTCGGAAAAAGAAATATGTCCGACGCCGCCATCGCCAGCGCGACATCGCGCCGGAAGCCGCCGAAGACCACCTGCGCGGCGACGCCGAGTTCCCGAGCGAGCGAACGATAGCTTTCCCGATCCGCATCATCTCCCGCAACGAAAAGGTAAACATCTGGGCGCATCAGTCTTGCCAGCCCACGCAAGGCATCGTCGAGCCCTTTGCGGGCCCATTCCCCACCGGAAAAAATTAGTAATGGAGCATCCGCGGGGACACCATTGGCCTGCCGCCAAGTAATCCGCTCAGGCTCGGAAATCGGATGAAACACGGTGGTATCCGCCGCATTCGGAATGATCTGCACGGAAGCAGGGCCGATATCATAGTGCGCTCGCAATTCGGCCTCGACGCCACGCGACACAGGCAGAAACAAGGGAGTCCTCCGGTTCGCGTGGTGTGTATAAAGTCTGCGCTCTGCCACGGTCGTCACGCGCAGATAGAGCATCCGCGTGAATTTGCGTGCCGGTGACAGCGGTCCGCCACGATCCAGCCGCCTTAATATCTTGCGCTTTGCAGGCTGTATATTCTGGATTGTAATCACATCGGCGTCCGGCGCATTGCATCCGATGGAATGCACGATGTCGAACCGGTGCCCCGCTAGCATCCACCCAACAATCTGATGATAGCTGGCGAAGTCCGCCACCTCCGGCCAGCCAGGCCCGGCCACACGATGCCACGTTACCTTCCCAAGATCTAAATCTTCTGCCTGCCGGGCATAAAGATGAATTTCGTGTCGGTCTGAAAGTCGCTCCGCGACCTCGTTCACCGCCCGCGCACTGCCATCGCGCCGGTTGCAGTTGATCATGCAGAACGCCACTTTCATTCGGTGGAAGGACGCCTGCATTCCATCATTTCGTCCCTGAAGCACCCAAGCCGGACGTTGACCCGACAAGTCCCTCATCCGATCGTTTCGCACCCACTCGTGCGGCTTCGAGAAGCGCCATCGTTTTTGCGACCGCGGAAGGAGGAATCGCGAGTCCGCAGCCCAGGGCCAGCCAAAAGATGGAAAAGCCCGTGAGCATATCCCCGGCAGCACATGCAGGGATCATGGCGATCATCAGGGCGCGGACGAGCAAGACATGTTCGTTCCTTAGCGTGGCGACCCGGAAGTAAATGCCCAGCCGCTTCCAGGCGAGAATGAGCGCCGCCAACAAGAGTGTGCTGCCAATAATTCCATAGACGAGGAATATCTGAAAATATCCAGCGTCACCGAATGAAGTAGTTGTCCCCGTCCCACCGGTATTTACCCGTGTCGCAAGACCGGATGCCCCCAGCCCACCGCCTAACGGATTTTTCAAAATAGCACCAGTGCCGCCGGCCATAATCTCCATTCGACCTTGAAACGACCCGTCTTCCTCCATATTTCCAAGAGTCTCAAATCGTTCTATGAGCCGTTCGGACCCAGGCATCAGCCCGATGCCAAACCACGCCGCCAAACCAACCACCACCGATGCAATCGCAATCTGACCTACTTTTGCGCCCCGGTTCACGAGCAGAAAGATGAGCGTACCGATGAGGGCAATTAAGATGCCACCGCGGGACAGGGTGAGAACAATCGTTGACAGAACCAGCAGCACCGCAGGCCACCCGAGGAAAGTGCGCCACTTGGGGGATACGATCATGGGTACGAGCGCAAATCCGAGATAAACAGCCAGAGGCCCGCGCTCACCCATCGTTGAGAAGACACTCATTTTGGTCGGCTCTGGAATCCCCATGTAACCAATCATCCCCACTTCCTTAAGCCAGAACGCATCCCACGGTGGAATCGTCAGATACTGGTACCATCCATACGCGCTTGCGAGGACGGCAGCCCAGGAAAAGCTGCGAATCCAGCGGTCGCGCACTGACGCCGCCGCATTGAGAGAAACCACATAGCCCGCCATCGCCACCGGCGCCAGCACCTCCCCAAAAGCATAAATGGCAGCAAACCCTTGATTGAAAAATCCGACAGCAAACGCGTAGCCCATCGCGCCCGCAAAGCATAGAAATATTGTTTTGGCCGAGCTGGGAAGCCTCTTGAATCCAAGCGCCAGTGGCAACGCCATCGCCCCCGACACGATCAACGGCGTAAGGCTAATGGGGGATAACGGATTAAAACTCTCGTTGACGTAATAATCGACGAGCCGTCGTAGTCCACGGTTAAAAACAAAAACGAAAACGGTATAATCGACGATCCATGTAGTTTTGGCAAAGGCAAGGCCCAAGCCGATGACGCAAACAATGATGGTGATGTTCCATTCCATGAGGACTAGTCAATGACAACCAACATCAATTCGATCATCGCTTGGGTAATAGATCAAATTTGGCGCGATCAATGCAAACAAGTAAATGTACTGAGTCATCGGTGAAGTGCTGATTTTGCTATGGCTCTCTGCATTCCTCCATTGCTTTACAAATATCCTCGGCATAACGGTCGCGGGTAAATAGTTGTGCCCGTTCGAGGCCGCGAAGACCCATCTTAGCAGCGAAATCAGGGTTGCCGAAAATCTCGATCATTGCATCGGCCAGTTTCAGATGGTCGCCGAAACGCACATGGATTCCTTCCATTCCGTCCCGCACCGCTTCACCCACACCACCGTCGCTGCCTGTGATCACGGGGCGTCCGCAGGCCATAGCCTCGATCGCCACGATGCCAAATGGCTCAGCCAGCGATGCGTGGATTACCACATCCGCTGCGCTCATCCATTCCGCGATATTACTTTGCAGTCCGGCCATGCGAACGCAGTCGGTAAGACCAAGCCGGGCAATTGTCTTTTCGAGATCAGAGAGGTAATTCGGTTCAAGGTCATGCACACCACCCACGATGCAAAGGCGGGCATTCGGAAATGCCATCCGTACTTTCGCCATCGCCTCGATGGCGGTATGCATTCCCTTCCATCGCTGAAGGCGGCCGACCATCACGGCCAGGAAGCCATCGACTGGCAATCCCAGTCGTGAGCGCAGACCGCTTAGTTCATGCTGCCTCGCTATCGAGAAAGGTTCCAGATCAATTCCAGGCCAAACCGAAGTCAAAGGATGTCGGGGCCACATCCTGCCCTGCCACATGGCAACGTGGCGGGAGACGCAAAGGATTCGACGCGCGGGCAAAAGAGTCGCCACCCGATCCGTCACCCCGTCGGCGGAACCGATCTGATACCAGAGCGAGGGCACGCCCGCCAAAAACGCCGCGATGCCTCCGAAAATCTGACCATATCCCAGCCATGAAAAGACCATGTCCATCCGACGGGTCTTAATCTCTCGCGACAACTGAAAAACAGCGCGTGCGCAAATAATCGGATTTCGGAAGCGAACATTCAGCACGGAGACTACGGAAAGACCAGCCTCTTTCAAAATATCCACGAACGGCCCCGGTCGCAAGAAGGCCACCGAACACCGCCATTCAGGCCGCACCTCTCGCAGGCCAAGCAGGAAATTCAACAGCATCACCTCCGCGCCGCCTCCCAGATTCGCTTGAGGCATCACCATTAAGATTTCAAGACGCTCCGACACAATCAGTCGTCTTTTGGTTTCAAGAAAATCCATTTCTGGCCGGGCGGGCGCAATTCAGACATCATAGATTCGCGATCGTCCTCAGAAAGAGCGGGCGTCAATTCCCGCGGCACCCAATCCGCAGCATGTCGGGAACTTTGACCGATGAGCCGATGGTCGTGAGTGGCATAAAAACGGTCAATCAATCCCCCAAGGGGCATCCCCGTTGCGTGTTCATGGTCCTCGACTAGGATCCAAGCCTTCCGCAATGACGGCACCCTCTTTGGATCAAGCAACGCCCATTCGCCACCTTCGATGTCGCACCAAACAACAGGCTTGCTTGCAGGGGATAGAAGATATTCGAGTTTTGCGCTAGTTATCCAGCCGGTTGTTACAATTCGATCCTGCACTTTGTTCATCACAGCCATTTTACGAACCATTATTCTTGCGACGGGATTTGTGTCTGCGGCTATCAGCTTGGCCCCGGCAACACGGTACGCGAAACCAACCGCGAAATATCCCTCGGCACAACCCACATCCACAATGACATCTGGGCTCATCCGCACTATTTCCTCCACAGCAAAATCCAGTTCCATTTCGTAACTGCCGAGCACCTTCGGGATCCATACGGACCCGCAAGCCCGCTTGAGCAATTTCAGTCCAGCGAACGGTCCTTTCTGCACCGAGAGCGGAAGCATTTTGCTCGTTCGCTGTTCGAGGTTGGTCATGCCTATTTTAGTGAAATGGCGGCGCATCCTCCAATGACCGATTAATGCAAAGCCGTCCCGAAATAACGGAAACCGATTCAGACGTTTTGTGAATCCAGCCATCAACATAGGTGTCGCATCATGGTGTCGGCGATGCCATGCCAGCTGAAATTGCGTTCGAAAAAGCGCTTCGCGCCGGGGTCCGGTACTCCGCCGGATGGGAGGTGATCGATCCAAGTCACAGCCTCCTCGGCAAATGTTTTCGCAGACGCTGCAGATGAAACGAGCATTCCAGTGGGAAGTGCCGTTCGGAATAGTTCGTCTGTCCATGAAAGCTGAGTCGTGGCGACGGGAATGCCATGTTGCAGGAGCGCCATCACGGAGCCGCGGCGAGTCGATATGCCATCGAGGAAAGGCGAGATGGCGGCGTCCATGGCGAGTAGTCGATTACCCACCTCCTCCGCTGGCAATGCTCCGCAATCGACCATCTCTGCATCGCCCAAAGCGTGCCGCATCGCACTCCCTTCGGGACCAACGTAGAGTAGCATGGTCCTGCGCCAGGGGTGCCTTCGTTTTGCCTCCACGAAGGTAGCGGCAATCCAGTCGAGTTGTCGGCTGATATGCGCACTCCCGAATACGCCGAGAACGAGTGTGTCGGGATCAATTCCCAACTCCATCCGGGCTGCATTTCTCGATACGTTGCATAGCGGGATATTTGAACCAACTGGCAGGTGGTGTATCGGCAGGCTTGGTGCTGTCCGGCGGATATGAGGCGTCCAGCGAGCAGTGGAGATGAAAGCTACATCCGCAGTGCGGCACACCTTTCTAAAGATCGGATACTGCCATGTGAACATGAGCAAGAAACGCCAGGGCCACTTGGGAACCGTCGTCTCATGGAACATCACGGCCAGACGGATGCGGCTGCATCCTTCGCGGAGGCGGTGCAAAGTCGATGGAACGCGCGGACAGTAACCGCGCCTGCCCCAACTAAATGGGTTGTATTGCAGGACCAGCCAAGCCAGCCGCTGCTCAGGGTTGTTATAGCCAGATTCAACGATTGATCGAAGCCGGGAAAATGTCTCAGGGCGATTAAAATCAAAAAATCTCGAAATTTCCACACCGGCTGATTGCTTGTGATTGTCGCCAACGCGCGTGAACACAACCACCGGAGCTTTCACATCCTCGCGTTCCGCAAGAGTGCGAGCCATCCACCAAGTGTAATCTCCAATTCCATCCAGATCGGGAGGGTAGGCAGCACTGATCAGTCCAAGCCTCATCCCGAAACTGCCGAAGTGTACGATCGGCCCGTCACCCTCTGAAGGACGTCCGTCAACTGAGCAGCGACGCCTTCGATGGCAAATTTCTCCTCCGCTAATTTTCGCGATTCGGTAGTCTCCCCCCAGCGACCATCCTTCCTCCGAGCAGCCATCTCGCGCAATGTTTCGGCAAAGGTCTCCGGCCGGTCATCCCGCAAATGAAGATCCCGCGAACAGAGATAATCTGCATTTCCATTGGATCTCCCAACAATGACCGGCAGGCCACAGGCCTGCGCTTCGGCCGCGGATGATCCAAAATCCTCTTCGTCACTTGGTTGCGCCAGCACATCGTGCCGTTGCATCACGCCGGGAACTTTACGCCTCTCAATTCCCTTGATCCATTCAAGTCGTTCGGCAAAGGGAAACTCCCCAATGAGCTTTTCATAGCCTGATACAAAACCCACAGCACCGACAATGCTCAACTGAATGTTAATCCCTTGCCGAATGGCGAGCGAAGCGCCATCGAGAAATAGATCGAGCCTTTTTCTCGGCACGATCCGACCAAGCCAAAGTATGCGCAGAGCGCCATTTCCGCTTTGAGTATTCCGCTCAATGCTTTGCGGTTTGAAATGATCCAAGTCGATCGGGTACGGCACTGACGACAGACGCGATAAGTCGATGCCATACCTTTGATTCAGAGTCCGGCACGATTGCTGGCTGCCGACAATGATGTGGTCTGATTTGCGGATCGGAGGCAAACCGACAGAGGAGAGTCGAATTTTCGCAAGAGTTGTCCATTTTAGCGCCTGGCGAAATCCGGCGAGCCTGCGAATCTCCGCACTCCGCGCCAGCACGGCGCGGGCGTCTGTGCCTGGCGGACCCTGAGCAAAACTGATCGTGGGCACACCCGGCACCGTCCCGCGCGCATAATCACCTAACCATAAACAGGCAGCATAATTCCGTCTTTGATGCGTTTCAGCAATCAACCGGACCAGCTTTCTGTTGTAAGTCCAAGCATCAAGTCGGGCGGCAGCGAAACTTAGCCCGGCCACCTTCTCCACTTTCTGTCGAAAACGATCCGGTCCGTCGTTTGTGACATTGACGAATCGAAAACCAGACTGCTCCCCAACCAAAGGCCGGGGATCGACGAAAGCGGCTTTGGAAAAGAAATCGATTTGGTGCCCTTGCACTAAGAGTCGCTGTAATAGCAAGGCATTGGCCGATGCCACACTGCCGGATTGCTCGGACACAAAACCGGTGAGCGCCAGGTTCATCTGGTTTTCGAAGTAAGAGTCCCATAAGGCATGCTTTCCTTTGCAGGGGCTGCATCGCTCCGTCGTAATTGCTGACTCATCTGCGGTGCTCGTCAGCACTGGTTGCAGGATGGTCTCGCAACATCCTCGCCGGAACTCCTCCCCATACCTCACCGGGAGGAATTGTCTTGGTAACGATCGCACCCGCGGCCACCACGGCTCCTTCCCCGATCGTGACCCCCTTCAGAACAACCACATTCGTGCCAATCCAGACGTTTCGTTCGATTGTGATTGGCTGAATGACCGACTCTTGCTGATTCATAGGCACGTCCCCTTTTGTGCCGTGGTCGTGATCCACGAAGACGCAGCCCGATGCGATCAAGCTGTCCTCACCAATCTCGATTCCTCCCTGGATATTGAATTCCACACCCCGCCCTACAAACACTCGGTCGCGGATGCGGATTGACGGTCCCGAAGTCCAGAAGTGGCTATAATTAAAAAAAACATCTGTCTGTAAAATGCAGTCCCTGCCGATCTCCACTTGATGCGGCCAGGTTGCCTGTGTCCTGGCGGGGAGGCTGGTTCCAGGTCCGATTCTAGAGCCGCGTACTCGCCAGACGATGACACGGAACAGAGATGACGGACTACCTAGAAGAATTAGCCTGCGCCATACTCGGTGGACGAAAACTTTCATATGCGTTTTCGCTGCAGCGTTGAAGGTCCGTGGATTGTAAGAGTTGCCAATCAAGCTCTCGAGTGCATTTCGGAGCCATCACGCTCAAATAGGAACAATCCGACGCTTGGTGGACCATCTAGTTTAGAGGCATGATCGATTCGCGCATAGCCTTGGCTTTCCAGCAGATCAAAGATCGGGCGTTGATTCGCAGATCGAATCTCAATAAGAATTCCAGGATCGGAGTTTGCGAGCGTGTCCAGTGATCCTTTTAGAACTTCTAATTCGTGCCCTTCAACATCGATTTTAATGAATCCGACGTTTCGAAGCATGAAATCATCCAAACGGTGCTTTTGCACGTTGAAACTTCGCCGTCCGACGATGTCTGGACAAGGCACAGGTTCAAAACTAGCCCATCCATCAAGCTCCTCCCTATTTGTCCGGGGGATATGGAGCACACCGATACCGCGCTCGGATGATAGCGCTTTCGAGTGCAGTTCAATCTTACGATTATTCAGTGCTGCGAGTTCAACTGAAATCTCCAGATTCGGCTCAAACGCGATTACACGCTCATAAAGTTCCGCGAGTTTCAACGAGTAGAAGCCACGGTTCGCCCCTATATCAATGGCAAGGCCGCGGTTCGGCCCTAGTCGTGACAAATAGCACCACTCGTTTTCAAACTGGCTCCATCCGTACTCGATCAAAGAAGCGCGTACCTGCAATCTCCGACTCAGAGGCATCAAACCGACACTCTTCCAGATTGCGTTTCGGATCAGCGTCGCAATATCCATGAAATTGGCGGCTTAGAATTACCCATGTGGATTAGACTGAGATTCTCGGGAGGGAAGCGACAGCATGGACAAGCCGTTCGAGGCGAGCGATTATACTGGTGCTATCAAGCGGAACCTATCGGCAGTTGAAGTTGCCGCCGCTTATGACGTGTGATGGGTGATGCGAACGATCCATGATGAGTTCTTGCAAAAAATGTTGTGGGCTACCACAAGAGTCGCCCGCCATTTTAGCTTGCTGCGGCGTTTGCCGCCGAATCTACCGCATGGCGCTTTCCGCGTCACGAACACGGACCGGTTGCTCAATTGGCAGGGCGGGGTAATGCCTCGGCCAGGCTTCTAAGTATCTTATGGACTATAGCCGCCGTTGATGAGAGCGAGCCGAAGTTCTGAGTCGATCAGATTTTTATGCGAAGTGTCCAGCACGGTGGTCCACTCGCCAATTTCAGTTGCCCGGATGTGCGGGTTACATTTTCTACGGTTGTGTGCGGATAAAACTTCGACTGTTTCAAGTGCAGCATTCAGATACTTCGGATTCAATTGATAGTGCTGAAAAAACTTGGAAAAGCTTGCAACTTCATTGCCAACGATTTGCTCAAAGTTGATTTGTAGAATGGATTTATCACTCATTGTGATTTTCTCCATTTTTCGCACGCAGGGAGCTATTCTGACTATTTCCAAGGCAATTCCGTCTTTTTGGCTCATGGATTTAAGAACTTCCGAATAACTCTTTCCACACCAATTACTGAACTTCAGATCGAACCACTTCGCGAAACAAGGGTCATCAGTCAGTTTCTCCCATTTGAAGTCCGTTCGGGACAGCCATTCTTCATTGCTTCGCAGATGGTAAAAATAACCGGAGACCGCCAAATCTCGCGGATCACGGAGAGTACGGCTCCCAATGAAAGGGGTACCATCGTTAACTTGAGTATTGAGGAGATCGGAAAGGAGCAAAACCGAAGATGATACGCGGGCCATTCGATCTATTTCTCTATCCAAACCATCTGTCGAATCGTAAAACGCTGAGAAACGTAGTCCTGTCCTCTTTCTAAGTTCGAGCATCACTTCGGTGTAATAGCCTGTCATAGCCTTGTGCATTCCCCAGTGAACGATGATTGGTGCGCCAAAAATTGCCCCTGCGATTTTTTTTAGACATGCATCCCGCAGCGGGCGCAAAATTGCATTCAGGGGGCGGCTCAATGTGGATATTCTCGAAAGGACTTCAGAAACCGAATTTAGGGTGCAGTTTTTCTCCCGCCCATCGTGCTTTCCAAAAACTGCTGCGTCTTCCCCTCCAATGCTTTACCAACCATGAGGGAAGATGCCACAACACCAACAAACACTCCAACGCAAAGCAACCCGCCGCCTGCACATTCTCCCATTTCCATTTCTGGCCGCGAAAGCGGGATATAATTACTTTCGCGACGTGTACGGGGAGGCGCCATAGGACATTCACCGGCGTGGCCCCCAAATCGAACGCATAAATTACGCGGGCTTCCCACCGTTTGGCCAAGTTAGCGGGCTCGGCGCACAATCTAAGCGAATGATATACTCTTGCTCCTGCAACAAACTGAACGGGAATGGAAAGGCATTTAATCCTAGCCTCGAACTCCGTATCCTCGAAGGCGGCGGTTGGAAATCGTTCGTCAAAGCCTCTCAAATCTAGGAACAGCTCTTTCGACAATGCCATGTTGCAGGAGATCACATGCCGGCCGTCCGGGTTGTGTGGTGCCTCCCAGAGCAGAGATCGCGGCGTCTCCGTCCGGAAGGTTGCACCGCAGAGGACAGAGCGATTGTTCGAGTGGCAGGAGATGGCGGCAAGATACGTCGCAAAAAAACTCCGATCGGGAATCACGTCATCATCAAGAAAAATAATCCACCTTCCCTTGGCATAGTGTGCGCCCACGTTCCGATTAGCGGCTGGTCCAATCTTTGGGCCCTGATGCCAGGCTGCTGTAGGAAAACTCTTGGTGAGTTTTTCCCGTGTCTCGCTGCTATGTCCATCGTCACAGATCAGGATTTCTACAGAGCCGTCGGTCGGGACTTGGCTCGTCAAGGCCGTCAAACAGATGGAGAGGTCAACGACGCGGTCACGGGTAGGTATCACGATGCTTATCGAAGGTGTTTTCATGACCCGGGATACTTTAAAAATGAAGGACATTGCGTCCCATCAAAACACTAACACTCACCACGCGCCTGAAATAGTCTACAAAGGCAGCCCGTCACCTATAGCTCTCGGCGGGAGTGACCTCCAGATTATTGGCCCTGAGTATTACGACACAATCGCGCTCAATAAGTTCCTTGAGTTGTGACAATTGTTTCATCTACCGGAATTTAGTGTCTTTTCAGTCCACCGATATAAGTCAGACAAACCTTCCCGGAGGCCGATTTTTGGAGCCCAGTTCAGCAGTCGCTTCGCCTTGGAAATATCGCAATAAAAGACTTTTTGGTCTGCCGGGCGCCACGATCCGAATTGGGGGGCGATGCCCCAGAGATGGCAAAGCTCGATCAAGGAGATGGTCTTGTCCGGCCCGCCGCCCACATTAAAGACGTGCCCTGCGTAGGCACTTTTCTCTCTTCCCAAAAGTTTCTCAGCCTGCAGCAGCAGCAAATGGACGACATCATCGACATGGAGGGCATCGCGCACCTGCTTGCCATCGCCATAGATGATCGTGGGGCGGTCAACGATCTGATTCGTGGCGATGTGGGAGATCCATCCTTGATCCACGATGCCAAATTGATTCGGGCCATACATACACGAGCAGCGGTTGGCAATGCCGCCGAACTCACGGACGTATAGTTCGCCCACCAGCTTCGAGATGCCGTAGGGAGTGTGGTGCGCGGAATCAATCGAGAATGTTTCAGGCAAACCCCGACCGGAAAACTCAGGACCGTAATCATAACGCGTCTCTTGCTCGACGATTTCCACATGATTTACATTGTCACCATAGACCTTGTTCGTAGAAGTATAGATGATTGCAGATCCAATGTCCGACGCCGCACGGGCGATCTGAAAGGAACCTTCCGCATTGATCTTAAAATCTCGGGCAGGGCTTTCGACACTCGAGGTCACGGCCACTTGCGCGGCAAAATGAAATACGATGTCCGGTCGCTCGCGATAAATGACTGCGGCCATGTCTTCGATCTCGCGTTTGCGGACATCCAGCGAAGGGAATCGATTTTTCAGCATCTCCAGGTTCACTTCCGTGCCGCGTCGGGAGAGTGAGTCCACGCCGATGACATGGAAATCGCGTTCCACGAGTCGAATGATCGTATTTGTCCCGATAAATCCGGCTGCACCTGTAACGACTGCTTTCATGTATTTTTACCTTTTATATTTTGTACTAAAGAATTCCAGAGTGACATGTGATCATTCGTTACGGCATCCCAAGTACACTTCTCGCGCTGGATGCGCCGGCCCTCGTCTCCCAACCGTTGCCTGAGTGAAACATCCGTGAGCAAACGGATGAGACGGTTAGCGATCTGGTCTTCCCGCTGTTCGACACGATAGCCATTCACATCATCAAGAATTAATTCGGCCAGGGCGGGTGCCAATCCTCCGACGACAGGCTTTCCGTACGACCACGCTTCGACATAGACCAGACCGAAAGCCTCTGCTGTGGAAGGCATGCAATAAACATCGCAAGCCGCCAGGGCATCGGCCTTGTGCTGGGAATCGAGGGGCGTTGGCTTTAGTTCTCCGAGATCAAGAAAACTACCTTCCGGCATCGTCGGATAGGGGAGTTCGCCATCTTCACCGGCGGCTATCAAACACGCATCTGGCACCGCTTTCAACACGGTCGTCATGGCGGAGCGTAACGCGTGGTAGCCTTTGTATTGCTTCTTGCGCGCGAGAAAGAGGACAAGTGGGCGCTCGCCCAGCCGATGCCTTTGGCGGAAGCGAGCCGCATCGCCCTCCGGCGTGGCGGCGGGAGCCATGAAGGTCCGCTGAAGAATGGCGGCGTTGACGCCCTTTTTGACCAAATGCGCACGCTCGTATTCCGAGCACACCAGAACGGCATCGGTCTGATTATAGAAGCGAATATCCACGCGACTGTCACCCCACGTTTCGGGATGCACAAAGGGGGTTGCCGTTAAGCGCACGTCCATTCGGCGTGCCACTGTGCAGGCGGTAAAACCGAGCAGTTCCCATCCTGTGCCGACGTAGTGAATAATCTCCGTGTCTGCCGGGATTTTGCGTTCGAGTGAACCAAGGTAGGCAGTGCGAAACAGGCGCTCTGCCACATGGTTGACGACAGGCCGGCTAAGAAGAGGAAGGAGCCTTCCGAGGATCGGAGCCAGCATCGGCATGGGAGAAATCAAATCGCAGTCCCAACCAGAGAAGCTAAGGAGCGGCTCTGGCTTGCCGTCGTGAGCATCGGACTCGGCATAAGCCAGCGAACGGCTATTATCGACACGGAGGCGGGCAATCCCGGTCACGCGATGACCGGCAAGCGCCAGCCGGTTACCCAGACACCGGATGTAGGCAGCCGTCCCCCCACCAGCTGCACCGCTAACTGGAGACAGGATGCAAATATTCACATGATCGCCCGTGAAGGGATGCTTGCAGGAAAGCCTTTTTTATGTCCGGGTGGTGTAGATAGAAACAGGCGGGGGGGCTCGTAATGTTGCTCCGCACCAAACGGCGAGAGGAAGTAATCGTTCAACAAGTCTTTTCTTACAAAAAATGCATCCGTCCCACACAGTTCGCAGCCCACGAGGCAATAGCCAAGTTCACTGCCTGCAATCTCAAACGACTTCAAACTTGCCCCATAAACAATCGTATCATCCCAGACACCGTCCGGAAGGTAAGGAGCAATCCAGTGGACATCAGGCGGGATGTGTGAGTTATATTCGGCGCAAATGGCACGCGGACGCAATCGGGCGACTTCCTCCCAAACATGATAAGTGTTATAGTCAATGTCGATGGAGAGAAAGTCGATGTCTGAATCAGCTGCGTGTTCTTTTAAGAGTGCCAGAATATTCTCGCGATTGACGAATGCGCGGGAGATGGAGAGGCGCTTTTCATTGATTAAAGCGCGAACGCCGACGGGGAGGCTGCCGTCGGCTGGCAGGGAGGGATCGACCCAGAGCCCATCCCATCCTTGCAAGAGAAGAAAGGTGGTATTACTTTCCAACGGTGCGACTCCGATCTCGACGAAGCGATGATATTGAATGCCGATCCGTCGGAAAATTTCTGCAATCATGCCATCCTGACCGAATTGGGAAAACACCTGAAAACGGGAGCGTGCAAGTGAAAGCGGGCTCGAATAGCGAACATCTGCAAGGATGGCTTGAGTAAACTGTTCTTGCAGGATGCGTGCTGAGAGCGTTGCACCCCGCCCGGACAGGTCTATGGCCGCCTTGAGACTCTTTAGTTTAAGGAGTGAACTGCCTAATTTATTCCACATCGCTTTGTCAGAATATTGGCGAATTTGTATCTCGATTCTTACACCATTTCCGATGGCATATGAAAGAGAACCGGACCCAGAAGGGAATTGCCACCCAACGGGGCAAAATCAACTAGTGGATTGATAACATCAAAGGAGAGAACACGTTGATGAAAATCAAAAAGCTCAATCATGGGGTCGTGCAACCAAGCGGTTAGTTGGTAGCGGCCGGGAACGAAGCACGCGGGATTCAGCGTCGCCACGATCTGATGCTCTCCTAAATTGTTTGGAAGCGAATGTTCAAGGCCATGACTTAAAAAGGCGGTGCCGGCTAAGTTTCCGTCCATCGTTTCGACCCTTACGGATACTTCGATTCTTGGTATCACTTTGTTAATCTGAAAACGGATGTACAGCCTGGCCGAGCGCGAGGAGTCCCAGACATTTAAGGAGTTCCCGCTTTCGTCGGTCAACCTGACGGACAGCAGGCACGCCGGCTTGTTTGGATTGGGACGGAGATCGGATCCGGAGTCCGAATCCGTCAGTGCAGAGTAGCTGAAAATCGCTTCGTCAACGCTGCCGGCGGACATCACGCAGCCATTTTTCAAAACAAGCCCGGTGCGACAAAGGTTGCGCACGGCTCCCATGTTATGGCTCACAAAAAGAACAGTTCGTCCCATTCCGCTCGCGACTTCCTGCATTTTTCCAAGGCATTTTCTTTGGAATTCAGCGTCTCCGACGGCCAGGACTTCATCTACAATTAGGATTTCGGGATCGATATGAGCAGCCACTGCAAAAGCAAGTCGGACATGCATCCCACTCGAATAACGTTTAACAGGAGTATCCAGAAACTTCTCGACTTCAGCGAATGATACAATTTCGTCGAAACGTTTCCTAATTTCAGCGCGGCTCATTCCTAAAATCGCTCCGTTGAGGAAAATATTTTCGCGTCCGGTGAGTTCCGGGTGAAACCCGGTCCCGACCTCAAGCAGACTAGCCACACGCCCTTCAATTTCAATCCGCCCGGTTGTCGGTTCCGTGATCCGGCTGAGAATCTTTAAGAGTGTGCTTTTTCCAGATCCGTTTTGTCCAATGATGCCCAGCACCTCGCCGCGTTTGACCTCGAATGAGACATCCTTCAGAGCCCAAAAATCTTCCTCCGGCGGAGAGACACAGGTGAAAATTGACGTGCCGGTGTCGCCATGGCCACCAGTTTTTTGCTTTGTCCAATTCGTGATGGCCCGCCAAGGCCCACTCACCGTGTCCTCAAGAGCATGGCGCAACCCTTGAGCCTTCGGTTGTAGATGACGTAGCGTGTATTTTTTCGAGAGGTTCTCCACGCGAATGGCGGTATCAGACATGCCGTAAGAAATCAGATGACATCCGCGAAGGTGCGTTCGGTTTTGCGGAAATAAATTACGCCGCAAACCAGCAAGAACAGGGAGACGACGCCGGAGACGATGAAGCCTTCCATGTGGATGCGTGCATAGCCTCCGAGAGTGGCCCAGCGGAATCCGTCGATGACGCCCACCATGGGGTTCATCGCGTAAAAAATTCGCCATTTGTCGGGGACAACCAGTGTGCTGAAGCCGACGGGAGAGACGTACAGGCCGAACTGCACAATGAATGGGATAATGAAGCGGACATCCCGGTATCTCACGGTCAATGCTGTCAGCAGCAAGCCGGGCCCGAGCGCGGCAAAAAATGCCACACACATGAAGACTGGCAGGGTGAGCAAGCGCCAGGATGGCCAGAAATGATACCAACCCATCATACCGACCATGATGACAAATGAGATCATGAAATCGACGAAGGCTGTGATGACCGCCCCGGCGGGGATAATCATGCGGGGAAAATAGACTTTGGAGATCAGGTTTGAGTTCGTCACGACGCTTTGACTGGCGGCGGACAGGGATGCGGAAAAAAACTGCCAGGGAAGCATTCCGGCTAAAACGAGCAATGGGTATGGGACATTTTCGTCGGGCAGCTTGGCGACTTTTCCAAAGATGACGGTGAAGATTATCATGGTCAGCAATGGCTGAATTACTGTCCACAATGCCCCGGCCACAGTTTGCTTGTAACGCACGGCGACGTCGCGCCATGCGAGAATGTAGAATAATTCGCGGAAGCGCCAGAGGTCGGCCCAATAGTGCTTTTCTGTACGACCGGCTTCGATAATGAGGCGAGGCATTGGGTAACGGAAATGTTGAAAAGGCGCGCGGGCTATTTTTGTCTGGGACGGACCCGTTGAGGAATGGGAGCCTTTTTCTGGATTGTGAAGACGGTGTCGGTAGCCAGGTCGAGGGCTTCTCCGATCACTTGGTCCATGTCGAGATAGCGGTAGGTTCCGAGGCGGCCGATGGGTGTGACGTTTGGCGTGTCCGCCAGTTCTTGTTCGTAGCTGCGAAGGATGGCCATGTCCGATGTCAGGCGCTTCGGGTAATAGGGGATGTCCGTGTTCCCTGTTTCCCTGCTAAATTCACGGAAGGCCACGGTTCGTTCCACGCTTTCCCATGGGGCGAAGTGCTTGTGTTCATGGATGCGCGTCCACGGGGTTTCTTCGGCAGTATAGTTCAGGACTGCGTTGCCTTGATAGTCGCCCTGGGCGTCGATGCGCTCGAAGTGGATGGTGCGGTAGCCGAGTCGGCCTCGCGAGAAGGCGAAGAGTTCATCGAGGGGGCCGCTGTAAAATACATGATCAAAATCGCCTGCCATTGCGGGTTCCCATTGGGAGTTCAAGCTCAAGTGGATGTCTGGGTGATCGAGGATGCGTTCTATGACGACGCTGTAGCCTTCCGATGGGATAGCTTGGTGACGGCTGTTGTAGTAACTGTCGTCGTAGTTAAACCGGAGGGGAAGGCGTTTCAGGATTGAGGCGGGAAGTTCCCGTGGTTCGCAGCCCCAGTGTTTTTTGGTGTATCCGTAAAAAAACGCTTCGTAGAGTTCACGACCGACAAACTTCAGCGCCTGCTCCTCGAAATTCGCAGGTGTGTGGATGGACCGATCGGACTTGCTGGCAATAAAGGCGCGGGCTTCATCGGGTGACAGTGAGATTCCAAAGAACTGATTGATCGTGTGGAGATTGATGGGGAATGAAAAGACGCCGCGTCTGTTGACGGCTTTGACGCGATTGATAAAAGGCCGGAACTCGCCAAAGCGATTGACATACTTCCAGACATCTTCGTGGGAAGTGTTGAAGATGTGCGGGCCATATTTGTGAACCATCACCCCGGAAGTCTCATCGCGTTCGGTATGGCAGTTTCCTCCAAGGTGGTCGCGCTGGTCGATGACTTCGATACGGGCACCGAGTCGTTCCGCAAGTTCCCTGGCCAGCACGGCTCCGGAGAAGCCCGCGCCTACGATGAGGAACTTGGAAGGCACAGCGGAAAGGGGAACTGCTACGAACTAGGATGACCATCCCAGCCATTCAACACCATTCAGACATGCTGCCGCACATGGTCATTTGCTCCTTTCGGCTCAAGACCTTTGCTTCTAATTTTATTGGTGCTGCCCTCTCCATTTTTAGTGATGCGATCATGCGATCGTCGGCGCTGGGGAGCCTAAGTCTTCGTGCCATAAACCCCTTTCGAGGAATACGAGCCGTAGTATTTGCCGGAGTAGTAGTATTCACTGCCGGAGCCGGTGGGTAGGAAATTGAGAATCACGCCGGCGGGGCGGCACTTGATTTCCGTCAGCGCGCGGAGGGCGCGGGAGGCGGTCTTGCGCGTGGTGGAGCAGGCTCGAATGACCAGGCAACTCACGTTGACATACGGCGCGATGAGAAGACCGTCGCTCACGGCAAGCACGGGCGCGGTGTCGATGACGATGCGATCATAGATGGACAGAGCTTCTTCCAGCAGCTCGCGCATCTTCGGCGTCGCAATGAGTTCGGCGGGATTGGGTGCGCGGCCACCGGCGGTGAGGACGGAGAGATTCTCGATCTCGGTCGCAATGATAGCTTCCTCCAAAACGATCTGCCCGGATAGCACTTCGCTCAGTCCCGGCTTCCGATGCTCACCGAAGAAGACCGGGGATACTTTCGGTTTGCGCAGGTCCGCGTCGATGATGAGGGTTTTGAAACCCTGCTGGCTTAGAGTGACAGCGAAGTTCGTGCTGCAGAAGGTCTTTCCCTCCGATGGCATCGCACTGGTAAAAAGAAAGCTCCGCCGCGTCTCGGCGTTGGTAAGCATCGCAACGGAGGCGCGGAGAGAGCGAAAGGATTCCGCGATAAGTCCCTGACGATCCACCACCGAGTCGAGGGTCCGGTCCTCGGCGGCACCCTTCTGCTTTTTCTTCCGGGGAACGGCGGCAAGCACGGGAAGCCCCGAAATCTGTTCGACCTGTTCGACGGTCTTGATCGAATGGTCGATAAAATGAAGGCCGAAGAGTAGTCCGACGCCGAGAAGGAAGCCGACAAAAGCGGCGCTGCCATAGACTTTTACCGGATTGACTCCAACTGGCCCGGCACCCGTCGCCCGTTCATGGATGCGGATTGGTGAGTCGGTGAGCCCTTTGGAAACGTCGATCTCTTTCATGCGGGCGAGGACGGACTGGTGCATGGCTGTATCCGCGTCCAACTCCCGCTTGAGGTCATTGGTGACAACGGATTTCCCCGTGATGACCAGAAGTCGAGCTTCCTGCTCTTCGCGTGTTTTTTTGACCTCCTCATATTGAGCCTGAAGATGCTCGCGTCCCGTCTCCAGCAGCGAAACGGCATTCTTGAGCACGCTTTTGCGTTCCAAGGTAAGCGAGTTCAGTTGGGTGTGCGCCGCGACATAAGCGGGATGCTTGGCGCGGTAACGCTGACTGAGAAGAGCGAGCGCCCGCTCCTGCTCGGCAAGCGCCTCGGTCAGCCGGGCGACCTTCTGCTCGCTCACGACACTTGGCAGGCGCAGCAGTTCATCCGTGTTGTCCGCGTTCGCGCGGGCGACCTTCAAGTCGGTGTCGAGTTGAAACATGCGCTGCTCCATCTCACCCATCTGGGTAATCATCCCGGTTAGCTTGGCCTGCGTGCTTTCCTGCAAATTCTCAATGGAAGACGCCCGTTCCTTTTCCCGGAAGCTCTGCATGGCTTCCTCGGAGATGCGCATCTTTTTCCTTAGCCTGTCCGCTTCTTCGACGAGAAATTGCTGCGCAGCCTTGTTGGCATCGGTCTTCTTTTCGAAGACGGAGCGCAGGTATTCATCGGCATAGCCATTGGCCAGCATGGTGGCGAGCGCCGGGTCGGGATGGGTCACGAAGATGTCGATCAGCCTAGTGTTTTTGCGGTAGCCCGCGGACACCATGCGGACGAGCGCGCCCGCCGCTTCTGGCGCGGTGGCCTTCGGGCCTGCACGCACCGCGATGGATGCAGTGAAACGGGTGTCTTCATGCAGCTTCATGCGCTCCGCCACCCGCAGTGCGAATGGGTAGCTGCACAGGAGATCGACCACCGTGTTAATCATGTCGAGACTAGCGATCGCCTCTTCGCGCACCCCTTTGACATTGCTCAGCACACGATCCTGCTCCTGTTCGAGAAAGATGACCGCGCGGGCCTGGAAGCGCGCCTCCAGCCGGGACATATAGATGGCTGCGGCTACGCCGCTCAAAGCCAGGAAAAGCAGGATGACCCAGAACCGCTCCCGGATGACTTGATAGTATTCACGCCAGTCGCTGGCCTGCGAGGGGCCGCCGCCTCCCAGTTCTTGTAAGATGCTGGCTAAGTCTCCGTCTTTCACAGTGGTCCCGGTTTCATGCGATCAAAACCAGCTTTCCGCCACGGTGATTACGTCGCCCGGCGCGACTTCAAAAGACCCTTTGCCTTCCGATGCCATTTTCTTGGCGTTTAGTTTGATGGTTTCATCCGCGCCACCCTTCACCGAGCGCCGGACCACGACTTTCGCGCGATCCGCGGTGCGGGTGAAGCCGCCGGCCATGCCCACGGCTTGCAGGAGCGAGAGGGTGCTGCCGCCGGGGAAATCATAGGTGCCGGGCCGCGAGACCTGGCCCATGACGGTGAACTTCCGCTGCGCATAGTCGATGACGTTGAGATAGACTTGGGGATCGACGAGGTAATCGGCATCGTATCGTTTGCGAATCATTTCCCGCGCCACGCGCACGGTCATTCCGGCGACCTTTACATCGCCGATGAGTGGAAGCTGCACGGTGCCATCGCTACCCACCCGGCTGCGAGTCGTCAGATCGGGCTCGCGGAAGATGGACATCTCGAGGGTGTCGGAAGTGGAGATGACATAGTCGTTGGCGGCGGCGGTAATCGCGGGGCCGCTGGGTGTGTCCGTCGCGGCGGGCCGGGCCACGGGTGCCGGCGAGAGCGCGGACTCGCCGCGGGGTTCGGCGCGCTCGGCGCGTGGCGGCAGCGGTTTTTGGACGGAAATCGCGCCCGGAGACTGGGCTCGAATGGCAATAGCGTCACCAAAAGCCAAAAGAACGCCCAGCCACGCGGCGGCAATTTTCCGAGTCGTCGGGGGCAGTAGGTTCACGGCGCGGAGGTTCATGTCAACGCTCAAAAAGTCAATCGGAAACTGACCGAGGCGCGGGTCTCGAGGTCGTCGTTTTGGGTCGCCGTGAAACCGCGTCCCGACGAGATGCGGGCCTGCGCTTGCCAGGTCAGCCAGGAATTCAATTCCCAGGCGAAAGTCCCGGCGGCAAAGTAGTAGGGGTCCAGCGTGGCCCCGGCTCCCGGTGCGCTGGAGTCATTCCATTCCTCTTTTTCCCAGCCGATGCTCAGCCCGGCGTCCATTCGTTGAAAAAGGTGCTGCTGGAGCGAAAGGAGCGCGCCGCGCCGAGTCCGGTCGGGAATGACGGCGATCGTGGAGAGTCCGCTCTGTTGATAGATGGATAAGTTCACTAGGGTATTGGCGCGGGGATTCCAAGCGACGGCCAGCGACAACTCGGGCTGTGACGACGCACCTTCCAGGCCAACGAACAGCCGGATCGCCGTTTTTTCCGTGGGCGTATAGTCCACGCCCAAGGAATACAGAACACGGAAGCCATCGTCCGCGCGGTTGATCTGGCTGGCTGGGCCACTTTGCTCGATCACTCCGAAACCCAGCGCGGGAGTCAGCGTGAGTTTTTCGGCGGGCTGATATTTTACCCGGAGCAAACCCTGATAGTAGCTGCGATCCCGCGACGTGACTTCCCCGGTGAACTGGCTCTCCTGGCCAGCGCCGAATTCGAGGCGCATGCCTGTCTTGCCGGATAAAACATATTCGCCGTGAACCGACGCGGACCAGCGGTTTTGCGAATCATCGGTCCCACCCGGACTTGAGTAAGTCTCGTGAGCCGCATTCAGGCTGGCACCGATGCGGGTGAAGGTGGTCAGGGAGTAGTCGGTGGAAAATGCCTCCGCAAAGCTAGTGCGATCGGTCTGGCCATTGCGTTCGATGTCATAGCCGGAGCCGGAACTCGCGCTAACACCCAGCCGGAAAGCCAGCCGGCTGCCCTGCCGCGCCACATCGAGCCCGGCGGTCTGGGACAAACCACCCGCGCTTCCGCCAGCCGGGGAAAAGTTGTCATCGAGATAGCGCAGATAACCCGCCGAGTAGCGAAAGGAGACAGTTAGCGCGCCGACTTCGCGATCATAGGAAACAAGAATTGCCGGGGCGGTGAAAAGGCTGCTGTCGCTGGTGGCGCGCGACCCGGCGGTGTTTAGGTGTTCGTTCGAGTATTCCCATCCGCTCGTCACGCTGCCGCGGATCACGATCGGTCCCGTGCGAAAGAGCGAGCGCAGGGCTGGCACGACGCCGTGCTCGGCCTCGGCTTCCCCGGACGCACCCTCGGCCCGCTCGACCCTTGGCTGATCGACCTGGTAATTCGACCAGCGGGAACGAAACTCGATTTCACGAACCGTCGAAACGGTCTGCGAATGCAGTGCCAGGGGAACGCAGACGAGCGCAGCGGGGCACACCCACTTCAGCAGAAGCCTTCGCTTCCTTGTCAGGAATGGGTCCGGGGTTTTGGGGTTGGAAGAACTGGGTTCGGCCACTTGGGAATACTGGCTCAGCTATGGGCGGGTGTCATCCAGTGAATGGAACTATCCATCGAGCGGCTATGGAATCGGGTCGGGATGGGCTTCGCGAAGATAGCGTTCCACATGTTGCCATGCGGCCTGCCACTGGCCATCCCGCGCGCAGACGGCGGCACTCAATCGCCAAATCTCAGGCTCCGGCGGGGAGGCTTCCGCCCGCGCTTCATCGAGGATGCGCCGCGCCGTGACGATGTTGCCTTTCCGCCAAAAACGATCGAAGGAAACCGCGCGACTTTCATCCGGGGAAGCTGTGCCTTCGGGCTCGCCGGAACCCGGCTCTGGCAGGACGAGGGTAAAGCTGAATTGCGTCGCGGCAGCCTGGACGGCCTCGGCAAACTGGCCGGCATCGACCAGACGCCGGAGCGTCACCGGCCACGCGGCGCGCTGCCAGTCCGGCTGTCCGGCGACCCATGGAAAGAGTTGCCCGCGATCACCCTTGCGATACCACATTTCCAAAAAACGACGCCGCGCAGACTCGGTGAGGGCATCGCGAAAGCTGGCATCCGCGGACAGTCGCGGAAACTCTGCGGCGGCCACAGCGGGCTCGCATCGTTCCAGCCAGGTTAGGATGAAATCCGGCCGGCCCGAACAGACTGCAAGCAACCGCTGTTGGACGATGGGTGCGGAGGAGGCGCGAGTTAGAAGATTGCCATAGAGCACTAACGCACCGCCGGGATGCCCCAGCTTGTGCTGGTCTATCCGCTCCGACCGTTGAATTGCCTCCATCCAAAGCTGTGCCGCTTTTTCCGGATCCCTATCCAGCAGGAAAGCACCCTGATCGACAGGCACCTGCGGCGTGGTGGGTGCGATCAAACGCTGGGCGCGAAACAGCACGTCGGCTTCCGCGGACTTTGGATCGAGACGCAGCAGCGTGACTGCCAGTTGAAAATGGAGCACGTCCACCAGCGGGAAAGCCGCGATGGCTTTGCGCGCGGCAGCCACGGCTTCCGGCAATTTTTCATCCACTCGGAGTCCGATGATTGCAGCTTGCTCCGCATACGGCGCGAGAGGCGGCGATGAGTATCCGCCAAACCATTCGGCGCGGATCATGGGGATGCCAAAGGCAATGCCACCCAGTCCGGCCAGGACAAACAGCAGGTGCTGGATGCGGGAGGGTGGCATGGGTGTGCGCGGGGTGACTTGGAAACCCACTCCGGCGACCGCCAGAATCCACCAGCCCAGGGCGGGCCGGTGCGCGGGAACGTCGATGCACCCATGCAGCAGCGCGGCAAACGCGGCGCATAGGATGGCCCAGCGCATCGGCCAGTAGGGATGATCGCGCAGCCGCCACAGCCTTCGCATCAACCAACCAATTCCAATCATCAGCGTTGCCAGTGCTGGAATGCCCGCCTCGGCGGCTAGCATCAGCCAGTCGCTTTCGGGATGAATCACCGGGACATCCAAGACGAAGCGTTCGCGATAGTATGTAAAGACATAGCGAAAGGCACCCAGGCCGCATCCAGTGAGCGGATAGTCGCGGATCAAGCCAATGGTGTCTTTGAAAATAAGAATCCGCCCGTCAATGGGTGCCTGTCTGTCCTGAGATTCCGTGACATTGTCACGGTCCTTTTCCAATCCTGCCAAAACGAAAAGCCGATGCCGGACCATGGTTTTCGATCCCAGCAGCAGCAGGATACCACTCAGAAAAATGGCGGCGAAAGAAATCAGCAATGGCTTCGAGCGATGCGCCCGGCCCAGGCCGGCGAGCCAGAGCAGTGTCCCGACGAGGAGGAAAACAATGCCTCCCCGCGAAGTGGAAAAGAAGAGCAGTGCTCTTACACAAATGACAAGACTAACAGCCGCAACCGTCCCCGCCACCCAATGCTTTTGCTTAAATGCAACGCTCAGGATTCCCAATGAAAGCACGCCACCCATGACAAGGAAGGTAGCCATGTGGTTTCGATTGGGAAAGAAACCGAAAAAATCGGGATCGGGTGCAAAGGGATATTCCCTGCCGGAGTGATACGCATACATGGCAAGGCTGGCGTAAATGCCGCAGATCGCCACCGCGACGGCGGCTGGGAGCAGTTGCGTCCGCGAACCCATCGGATGAGCGAGCCCAAACAGACCGATGCTGACCGCCACGGAAAGGATGCACAGCCAGAACCATGTTTCGCGTGGGTGCGGGGTAATGGAAGAGGGAAGGGGAACGCCCGCCGATTCCAGACTTTGCCGCCAGGCGGGCGATGGGAACCAACTCTGCGGAAGGAAGGCCAGCGATGCCAGCAGCAGCAGGGCCAGCCCCAGCACCCATAGCTTCCAATCGACCCTGATCCGTGGAGGAAAAACAACTAGCGCCACCCCGGCGATCACGAGAAACAAACCGATGTTCCCTTCCTGCGCCACGCGGCAGCAAAACATCGCGACCGCCGCGCCGAGCATCAGCCAAAGATGGGCCGCAGGCGACACCCAGCCATCGTTTAGCCGCGCAATTTTACTCACTAACTTTTCCACGAATAAAGCGGCGGGGCTGCGGGAGCAGCACCAGCAATCCGCCGAAAAGCAGCGCGACACTTCCGGGCTCCGGCACGGTTTGAATCGACCCCGCGGCGTCTTCCGCTAATGCGGGGCCGGTTCCCGATATGTTCACGACTCCTCCCGCGCCAATGTTCAGTGCGGCGAGGGTCTGGCTGGTGTTGATGTTGAGTGTGCCGCCGTTGCTGTCGATGGTGGCGTTGGGCAGCGGGACATTGAGATTGGTGATGCCATCGCTGGTCGTGAGGCGTGCATAGGTCTGCGGCCCCGCGAGGGTCCAGGTGCCCGCGCCGGTCTTGGCGATGGCGGTTACATTTCCGACTCCCACATTCGCGGTCACGGAACCCAGCGTGAAATTCTGCCCCGCGCCACCGGACAAAGTCACCGTGGAAACTCCCGACACTGGCGGGGCTTGCAAAACATTCCCAGTCTGGGTCGCCGTCCCACTGTTTTCGTAAGCCCAATCCTTGATGACGCCGCCGGGCGTGTTGGCGGTGAAGAAGACGCGCATCCAGCCATAGTAAGGCCCGGTGTTCCCATCGGTGGTAAATCGAAATCCCATGTAGGCTTCCTGCCCGATGCCAAAGAAATTCGCACCTACACCAAGATGGCCCGCGGACCCGCCTTCACCTGTCGCGTAGAGCAGGCTGCCATTGACCGTCACCCCCGTGCCGAGTGAGATGATCCGGTCGCCATTTGAGGTGCCAGCCCGCGCGGGCTGGAAGGCCGCGCTGTTCGACACGCCGGTGCCACCGAAGAAAGGGTTGATGTCCCAGCCGGTGAACTCCGCGAACCCCGTCGTTCCGTTGTCGATATTCAGATAGACTCCGGTGAAGTCGGTCGGGATCGCGATATTTTGCAACCCACGATAGATCACTGCCGCATCGACGAACGGTGTCGCGTTGTGAATCACCAGCGCAACCGCAATGACTAGGAGCCGACGGTTCACGGGCCGATGATGATGACGTGGAAAAACCGCGCTTTCTTTCCGTTGATGAAGAGCGGGTACGGCACGGTCACAGCCTGCATGACGTTGTTGTCCGCGATGACTGTCGGAATGTCCGCACTAGCCACCCATGTAACAAGGTCCGGGCTAAACTCCACGGTATAGGTCAAGCCTGCGGCCTCGTAATCCTTTCTGCGTCCATAGAGCGCGCGATAGTCCACGCCGGTCTGAGTGTTAGTGACTGAAGTAGCCGGACTGCCCGGCGTGATGTTCGTCGGGCTGTTCACCAGGATCGCGCCGGACTGACCGACGGTAGGATTGGTGCCGAAGGCAAACTCGACAATGTTAATGCTAGCGTCGCCATCGGGGTTGGCACTATCGGCTGCATTGCCACTGTTAGCCATCGTGAAGAACCAAGTCTGCCGCCATTGCTGCAAGGGTGAAACCGTGGCGCTGACCATCGA
>JAYVRQ010000741.1:0-10396 GCA_043776145.1 Chthoniobacteraceae bacterium | reverse complement strand
GCGACTTCCTCGGCGACCTGCACCGCCAGCTCGCGCGTCGGGCACAGGATCAAGACCTGCGGCGCACGCAGCGCGGCGTCCACCTTCTCGATCGCCGGCAGCGCAAACGCCGCCGTTTTCCCCGAGCCTGTTTGCGACTGCCCGACGACATCGCGCCCGGAAAGCAGCACGGGAATGGCCTCCGACTGAATCGGCGACGCCTCCTCGTAGCCGACGCGCGTAATGGCCTTGAGCAAGTCCGGCGACAGCCCGAGTTCGGAGAAAAGTTTCTTTTGCATCGCACTTTGCTACGGGCGAACGCCGGGGGAAGCGAATGGAATCCCGCGCTTTCTCGAACCCGATGAAGCGAAGGCATCGCATTGTGGCTTTCGCGTCGGGCATGGATGCTGCAATCTGTGAGCCGATGCCCGAGGACGCACCGCCTCCCAAATCCAGCCAGTCAGCGCCGATGGCGTCGGCGGATTTGCTGCCGGTCATTTATGAGGAATTGCGGCGGCTGGCGCGCGGGCATGTGGCGCGGGAAAACGGGCCGCAGACGCTGACGGCGACGGCGCTGGTGCATGAGGCCTGGTTGCGCGTTTCGGGCGATGAGAAGGAGGCGCGGCTTTGGGAAAACCGGCGGCATTTTTTCGGCGCGGCGGCGGAAGCGATGCGGAGGATTCTCATCGACCGGGCGCGGGAAAAATTGGCGGCGAAACGCGGGGGTGGTGCGGAGCGCGTGTCGATCGACAGCGCGGAGATCGTGGCGGAGTCGCCGGATGAGGAATTGCTCGCGGTGCATGAGGCGCTGGCGAAGTTGACGGCGGAGGATGCGCTGGCGGGGGAGATCGTGAGTTTGCGGTATTTCGCGGGGTTGGCGTGGGCGGAAATCGCGGAGCTGACGGGGATGTCGGAGCGGGATTTGCAGCGGCAGTGGCACTATGCGCGGACGTGGCTGCACGCGGAGATTTTGGCGATGCGAGGGTGAGTATTTTGCCGAAACGCGCGGCGTTTTCCGCATGATCGACTGCCATGCTTTCGCAAAAGGACATCTTCCTCGCCGCTTCGGAAATCGCCGATGCGGTGGAGCGGGCGCGCTTTCTCGATGAAGCGTGCGCGGGCGATGCGGGGATGCGGGCGCGCGTCGAGGCATTGCTGAAAACGAGTGCGCCGGTGGAATTTCTCGCGGAGTCGCCGGTGGCGGCGGTGCTGGATGATTCGCTGCCGGAACTCGGCGCGAGCATCGGGTATTTTGGCGATTACCTTTTGCTCGGCGAAATCGCGCGGGGCGCGACGGGTGTGGTGTTTCGTGCGCGGCAGGTTTCGCTGAATCGCGTGATCGCGCTGAAGATGCTGCGGGATCGCTCGCATCTCGCTTCGCCGGATGATGAGAAGAGGTTCCGCGCGGAGGCCGAGGCGGCGGCGGGGCTGGATCATCCGGGCATCGTGCCGATCCATGAAGTCGGGCGGCACGAGGGCATGGGTTATTATTCGATGAAGCTGATCGAAGGCGGCACGCTGCAATCGCGCGGCGGGGAATTTCGCGAACCGCGCCGCGCTGCTGCGCTCATCGCGAAAGTCGCGCGGGCGGTGCAGCACGCGCATGGGCACGGCATTTTGCATCGCGATTTGAAGCCGTCGAACATCCTCCTTGATCTCGCGGGCGAGCCGCATGTCGGGGACTTCGGCATCGCGCGGCAGATCGGCGCGGATGCGGACCTCACGCAGACCGGGCAGATCGTGGGCACGCCGCACTACATGGCCCCCGAGCAGGCGCGGGGCGAAAACCGTGCGCTCACTCCGGCGGCGGACATCTACAGCCTCGGCGCGATGCTTTACGAACTGCTCGCGGGGCGGAAAATTTTCGACGGCGACTCCATGCTCACGCTGCTGAAACAAGTTACCGAGCAGCCGCCCGCACCGCTGCATCTCGCGGATCGCGATTTGGAAAACATCGCCCAGCATTGCCTCGAAAAATCCCCCGCCGCGCGCTACGCCAGCGCGGCGGAACTGGCCGACGATCTCGAACGCTGGCTGCGCGGCGAGCCGGTGAAAGCGCGGCCCGTGGGCGTGGTAGTGCATTTTGCGAAATGGGCGCGGCGCAGGCCGGCGCACGCGGCGCTGGCGGCGGTGGGCGTCGCGGGGCTGGCTTTTATGGTGAGCAGGGACGGAAGGGAGGCGAAGGACGCAAGGGACGCGGCGCCCGCCGTTTCCATTTTAGAAAAAGACGAAGCCGCTGCCGCCCGCCGCGCGATCGAGTGGTTCCACGGCGTCAACGGCCCGCTCGGCTACCTCGCGCTCCAGCCGCAAAAGGGTGAACTGGTCCGCGTCAAAGTGGGCGAGCCGCTGCCGCCGGGCGACTTCGAGATTCGCAAGCTCTGGCTCGACCATTGGAAATCTTCCGACGATGCCAAATTCAAGATTCCCTCGCTCACCGCGGCGGACTTTCGCACCCACGCGGCAACGCTGAAAAATCTGCGCACCTGCTTCCTGCGCGATCTGGATCTGAGTTCGGAAGACCTCTCCTTTCTCTCGCAAAATCCCGACCTCGGCTACCTCACCGTGGAGAATTGCCGCGGCGGCGGCGACAGCCTCATCCCGCGCATCGCCGGACTGAAGAATCTTTATTACCTCAACCTCGACAACAGCGAAACGCCCGGCGACCGGCTGACCGGCGCGAACCTCGGCACCCTCGCCTGCCTGCCGAATTTGCAATCCGCCTACCTGATGTTTTGCAGCCTCGACGATGCCGGCGTGGCCACGCTCGTGGATCGCTGCCCTAAAATCCGCAACATGGGTTTTGCCAAAACCCGCATCACCGACGCCGCGCTGCGCACCCTCAGCCGCCGCGCGCTCAACGAACTCCGGCTCGATCACAATCCCGCGCTCACCGACGCGGGCCTGGCCGAACTGGCGAAAATTCCGTCGTTGAATTCGCTCTTCCTCTACGGCTCGCAAAATTTCACCGACGCCGGAGTCGCCGCCTTTCAGCAGGCGCACCCGGATTGCAAGATCGAGCGGTAGCGATCAGTCAGCGCGTCGGGAGTCACGCGTCGCGGGAAAAATTTCTTCCCTTTTTCTGCCGAAATCGCACCGGAAATCCGCATGTCCCTTTTGAAGCACCACACCTTTCACCATCCGCACCGATCATCACCATGCACACACCATCGTTCACCCGTCTCCTCACCCTCACCGCCACGCTCTTCGCTGGCGCCGCGCTCACTTCCCACGCTGGCCTCGTCCCTGTCACGGGCGGAGATCCCGGCGAGGGCTATGCTCCGCTGGCCTCGACCTTTGCCGCCGTGGATCTCGCCGGCGCGGGAGGGTTCACCGTGCAGGGCGTCAACTTCACCGCATCGGACGCGAACATCACCCTCAGCGCGCCGTTCGCTCGGACGACAACATATATTCCGTTTGCCTCCACCACCGCCAACGATGCCGCTCTGCGCGCGATCATCCAAACCGAGGTATTTAACACGGCCCCCTTCACGCTGACCATCAGCGGTTTGGCTCTGGGCACGCTCTATCAAGTGGATTCTTTCATTGGTGAAAATGCGAACATCGCCACGGAGCAGGTGAGCGCCCTGGGTTTGACGGCGGCGAACGATTCCGTCCCACTGAACAGCCTCGGCGTGCTCTACGACGTGAGGCATACCCTTCAGCCGGATGTCACGGGGAAGATCGTGCTGACCTATTCGGCCACCGGCGGGGGAGTTGCCCCATTTCTCAACGGCATCTCGGTGACGAGCGCCGCGCCGCCCGTCGTCCCCGAGCCCGGCACGGCGCTCTTCGGCCTCGCGCTGCTCGCCCCCGCACTCACTCGCCGCCGCAAGGCATAGCCCGCCGTCCGCATTTCAAATAAACAACTAAATAGAAGAAACCCACGCGACCATGAAAACATCCATCCGTTCCATCCTCTCATCCGCGACCGTCTGCGCCCTGGCGCTTTCGGCGGCCTCCCTCCTCATTCCCGCCAGCGCCCACGCGGACATTCTCTACGTGGCAAACAAGCTCGACAGCACGGTTGCGAAGTTCACCAGTGGCGGCGTCGGCTCGGTCTATCTCGGCGTCGGCAGCGGTTTGAACAACCCAGTCGGCCTGGCGTTTGACAGTGCGGCCAATCTCTACGTGTCAAACCAAGATAACCGTGTTTTGAAATTCACCCCCGCCCCCGCCGGGTCGGTCTTTATCCCCCGCCGCCGGCAGCCAATTGAGCAACCCGCTGGGCCTGGCGTTTGACACCGCGGGAAATCTTTACACGAATGACGGCGCGAACACGATCCAGCGATTCACTCCCGGCGGTGCGGGCTCGGTGTTTGCCACCGGCAGCGGAGTGAACAGTCCGCAGAGCCTGGCTTTCGATCAGGCCGGCAATCTTTACGTCGCCAACGATGCCGATAACACCATCGAGAAATTCACCACCGGCGGCCTCGGCACGGTCTTCGCCGCCAGCGGAGTGACGCACCCGACTGGCATTGCCTTCGACAGCGCGGGCCATCTCTACGTCGCGAACGCCGGCAACAATACGATCCGGGAGTTCTCTTCCACTGGGAACGATCTCGGCAACTTTGTCAGCAGCGGGTTGCATTTCCCGCGGCCCCTCGCCTTCACCGACGATGCCGGAGCGCCGCTCCCGCTGGCAAACGTGCCCGAGCCATCGGCGGTGACGCTGCTCGGCCTCGGCCTCCCGGCACTGCTCGCCTTCCGCCGCCGCCGTACTGCCTCCCATTGAGCGTCGCGGCGGACTTTCCACATCCAATCGACGACTGGCCTAACCACTAACCTGCACTAATGAAGACTTTGGAAGGAACTTTGCCTTGGGACGACCTACACCCGATGGGTGAAGCCTCCGCAGCGCATCCCGCTAAACTAACTGATTCATTAGTGCAGGTAAGTGTCCATGAGTGGTTCCTCCGACTGCTGAGTTTAGGTTCCAACTTCACCCACCGATCATCCCGATGAACCCACTAAGCCAGCGCACCACCCGCCTCCTCTTCGCCCTCGCCAGCCTTGCGCTCGCTCCGGCCAGCCACGCCGCGTTGCTGGCGCTGGACTTGGATCCCGGCACCATCGGCATCCAGAACACCATCGTCGCCGCGCCCGGCCAGACTTTCGCGGCGGAGTTGATCTTCTTCCCGGATGCCGCGGGCGTCTCGCGTTGGAAGTTTTCCGTCAATTTCGACACCACGGAGTTGTCGCTGCTGGGCAATCCCGCCTCCACGACGGCGACGCCACCCGCCGGCTTCTTCGGCGGCTCGATCGACCTCGTGGACACCAGCCTCGGGCGGGTCTGGGGTTATTTCGCCCAAGCCATCACGCCCGGCTCGGGACCGACCAGTGGGAGCATCCCCATCGGCACGATCCACTTCACCGTCACCACCCCGCTCACCGACGGCTTCGCCGACCTCACGCCCGGCTTCTTCAATCCGGGGATCGACGGCGCGCTCGACAACCTCGGCAACCTCCTGACCCCGACCTTCCAGCCAGCCTACGTGAATGTGGTCCCCGAGCCCGCGAGCGCCGCGCTGCTCAGCCTCGGCGCGCTGCTCCTCGCCGTCCGCCGCCACCCCGCGCAGGCGTAACAAGGAGCGGCGACATTCCTGTCGCCTACCCACCACTGCGGCGGAGCAGCCCATTCCCATAGGAAAGGCAGCGGCGAGCGCCGTCCGCCCACGGAAAAGATTGGGCGCTTCGCGCGAGCTTGGGTCGGCGACAGGAATGTCGCCGCTCCTTGGGATGCACTTTCATTCACCTCCGCGCCTTTCTCTTCCCAAAAAATCCCGCTAGCCGAGGCCGGGGGGCCATGCGACCGTCCCCGCTCTTTTCCATGAAATCCAAAGCCTCCCTCACCCTTATCGTCATCGTTTCGTTCTTCGCCGCCGACTTCCTCATCGGCGCGGACGAGGCCAAAAAAGCCGCACCCGCCGCATCGGCTCCGGTGCCCGCGCCCGCGCCGCTGGCGAGGGCGGAGGATGGGCTGCCGGGCGTGGTGGCCGTGGTCGAGGGCGTCGAGATTTCCAAGCTGGAACTTGAGCGCGCCCTCGGTGCGATCCTCGCGCAGCGCGCACGCAGCGGGCAGGGGCAGGACATTCCGCCGGAGCAAAAGGGGAAGGTCTATCGCATGGTGCTCGATGACATGGTGGTCGATCGCCTGATCGCGAAGCGGTCCGCCGAGGTGAAGGTGAACGATGCCGATGTGGACAAGGAAATCACGCGGATCAAAACGAATTTTCCAAGCGAAGATGAGTTCACCTCGCAGCTCACGAAGAGCGGACAGACGATGGAAAAACTGCGCGAGACGCTCCGCACGAATTTGCGGCAGAAGCAGTGGGTGGACGATCAACTCAAGGGCAAGGGCGAGGTGTCCGATGCAGAGGCGGCGGCGTTTTACGAGAAGAATACGGACCAGTTCAAAGCGCCGGAAAAAGTCCGCGCGAGCCACATCCTCGTCGCCGTGCCGCTGGAGGCGGGGCCGGATGTCGTAGCGGAAAAGGAGAAGCTGGCGAAGTCGCTGCTCGAGCGCGTGAAAAAAGGCGACGATTTCGGAAAGGTCGCGCAGGAAAAATCCGAAGACCCGAGCGCGAAGCAGAACAGCGGCGACCTCGATTTTTTCAGCCACGATCAGATGGTGCCGGAGTTTGCGGACGCGGCGTTCAAGATGAAGAAGGACGAACTCAGCGCGGAGCCCGTGCGCAGCCAGTTCGGATACCACATCATCAAAGTGACCGACCGGAAGGAGCCGGAAACCGTGCCGCTCGAAACGGCGAAGCCGCAGTTGCTGGCTTATTTGAAAAATCAAAAGAAGCAGCAGGAGATGGAGAAAATCGTGAAGGCGATGCGGGACAAGGCCGATGTGAAAATCAATCTTCCCGCTGCGGAACCCATCAGCGCGACCACCGAACCCGTCAGCGCGCCACCCGCACCCGCGCCGGGCAAATGAGGCGGCGTCCGGCGGGACGCGCGTGATTGGAATTGCCGGTCGCCGGGTTTTCCGGTCAGCTTTTTGAAAATCTCCCATGGCAAAAAAATCCCGGAAGAACGTCGGCATCATCGGCCTCGGCATCATCGGCGCGCGCGTCGCGCAGGGGCTGCGTTCGGCGGGGTTTCAGGTCTTCGTGTGGAATCGCACGGCGAAACCCGCGCCCAATTTTCTGGGGTCGCCTGTCGAGGTCGCGGAACTGAGCGATGTCATCCAGATTTTTGTCGCGGACTCGCAGGCGCTTTTTCAGGTCATCGACGCCTTCGGCGGCGCGCTCACGGAAAATCATGTGATCGTGTGCAGCTCGACCGTCGGACCCGAGGCGACGATGGAGGCCGCGCGGCTCGTGCGGGCGAAAGGCGCGCGCTTTCTCGATGCGCCGTTCACGGGGAGCAAGCTGGCGGCGGAAAAGCAGCAGTTGGTTTATTACATCGGCGGGGACGACGCGACTTTCAAAAAGGCCGAGCCGATGCTGAAGGCGACGAGCAAGGCGATCATCCGCTGCGGTGAAACCGGTCACGCCGCCGTGCTGAAAGTGGCGACGAACATGATTACCGCGGTGACGACGCAGACGCTGGCCGAGGCGCTCGCGCTGGTGATGAAGGCCGGGCTTTCCCCCGCGACCTTCGCGGCGGCGGTCGAGAACAACGCCTGCCGCTCGGGGACGACGGACATCAAGCTGCCGAAGATGGCGAGCGGGGATTACGAGCCGCACTTTTCGCTGAAGCACATGTTCAAGGACGTGCAGCTCGCGATCCACATGGCCAACGCGCTCGACATCGAAGTGCCCGCGACCACGGTGACGGCGGGCGTGATGTACGGCGCGCTGAATCACGGCTGGTCCGAGCTGGATTTCTCGTCCGTCTTCAAGCTCTACGACGGTGCATTCCCGATGCGGAAAGCGGAGGCCGCACGGATCGAAGCGCCCAAAACCGCACCGACTACCGCCGAAATTCCCGCCGCGAAATCGGACAGCGAAACGAAACCGATGGAAGTCGTCTCCGACGTGCCGCGCAACGCCAAGCCCGCCGGCGATGCGACGCCCGACGACAAGCCCGAACCCGACGCGAACAGTGGGGAGCCGGGCGACGACGGAAAGGGCAAGCCCTTCAACCGCATCAAACGCTTCTTTTCGCCATCGGCGAAATGAGTGATCTCGCGGAGCGGTATCGCGGTTTTTTGGAACGCGGCGGAATCGCGGACCTGAGCGACCGCGTGAAGCTGCGCCTCACCGGCGTGGATCGCGTGCGCTACCTGAACGGGCAGATCACCGCGAACGTAGCGCGCATCAGGCCCGGCGAGGCGCGGCCCGCTTGCGTCACGACCGCGAAAGGCAAATTGTGCGCGGATGTTTTCGTCCACGCGACGGCGGACGCGCTCTTCTTGGATGCCGACGCCGCCGTGCGCGAGACGCTGCCGCCGCGGCTGGAGCGATACATCATTTCCGACGACGCGACGCTCGACGATGTCTCCGACGAAATGCGCCTCGTCCACCTCCTCGGTCCCGCCGCTGAGCGACCCGGCGTGCGCGCAAATCGCTTCGGTCGTCCCGGCGTCGATCTGTGGCTCGGCGCGGAGGAGTTCGCGAAAACGTGGGAGAAATTGTCCGCCGCGTTTTGTGTGCTCGACGAGCCGCTGCTCGAATCGCTCCGCATCGAAGCGGGCATCCCGCGCTGGGGCCGCGAGCTGGACGAAAACACGCTCCCGCCCGAGGCCGGTCTCGAACGCACGCACATCGACTACGACAAAGGCTGCTACATCGGCCAGGAAGTCATCTCGCGACTCAAAAGCGTCGGCCACGTCAACCGGCGGCTCACGGGATTCACCGCCGATGAACCGCTCGCGCCCGGCCTCCGCCTCTTCGCGCCGGACGACGATGCGGCGGAAATCGGCGGGCTCACCAGCGCCGCGTGGAGTTTTACCTTGGAAAAATCCGCCGCCCTTGGCTATCTCAAGCGCGGCTCGCCGATGGGCGAACTGTTCGCCCGCGAAGCTGGAAAATCCGGCGAGGGGCGCATCGTCCGCGCGCAAGAACTCCCACTTTCTCCATGAAAAAAACGCTGCTGCTTTTGATCCCACTTTTCGCCGCCTCGTCGCTGCTGGCCGAGGATGTCGCGCTCGTTTCGCTCCGCGTCGCAAAGGAAAAATACGTGCGGCAATTCGCCATCGAATTCGCCGAGGACGACGCGCCGCAGACCGTCGCGAATTTCAAAAAACTCGCGCGAAAAGGCTTCTACAAAGGAACCACGATCCACCGCGCCTTCGCCCACATGCTCGTGCAAATGGGCGATCCGCTCAGCAAGAAGAAGGATCGCAGCGCCGTCGGCACCGGAGGCCCCGGCTACACGCTCGCGCCGGAGATTCGCCGCAAGCATGTGAAGGGAGCCGTCGCCGCCGCGCGCCTGCCCGACAAGCTGAACCCCTCGCGCGTCTCGAACGGCAGCCAGTTTTACGTCTGCCTTTCGCCCATGCCGAGCTACGACGGCCAGTACACCGTCTTCGGCCGCGTCATCTGGGGACTCGACACGCTCGACCTGCTCAGCGCAAAGACCGTGGACAGCAACGACAACCCGGTCGAGCGCCTCGAAATCCGCTCCGTGAAAGTGATGCCGCGCGAAAAACTCCCCGCGCCGCCCGCCCCCGAAAAACCCGGCGCGACCCTACCGAAGCCGGACAAAAAACCGTGGTGGAAAATCATCGGCTAATCGCTTGCGGCCCCGCGGACCCGCGCGTATAAAGCGCCTCCCTTTTCCCGGGTAGGTACCGAAGTGGCCAAACGGGGCGGACTGTAAATCCGCTGGCTTACGCCTTCAGTGGTTCGAATCCACTCCTGCCCATTCCTAGGAAAGCAAGGTAAAATCAGGGTTCCGAGGCGTTCTCGGGATAAATCATTCCCACACATTCCAACGCGTTGGCACAGGGTAGTGCCGGATGATTTTGACACTTTTTGACACTTGCCGTGATGTAGTGCAGCGATTGGAGGTCGGTTCCGAGCGAATTAGGGCCAAAAGAATATAGGGAGGGTTGTAGCCATCAGCCGCCACTCGGCGCCTTGGTGACCGCAGCCGTTTCCCGGCAATCCACCCCTCAACCCAACGGAGACCACCATGGCGCACGCCCGGTATTACTCTCCCCGGCTCGATCGCGAACTGATCTCGCGGCTCTACCACCAGGCCCGTGCCGAATGTGTCCCGATGACGGCCCTTGCGAGCCGGCTCGTGCGCGAAGGTCTGGCCGGCAGGAACCCCGAGACAACCAGCGTCGTCGCCAAGGAGCCGCCCGCCGACGATCCCGGCGGCCGGAAAGCATAAGCAGGATCACCTCACCAACTCGGGAAGAGCCCGGCCCCAAAAAGGCCGGGCTTTTTCGTGTCCTCACACCAAAACAAAAACCGAAAACCAAACACCGAAAGGAACCCACCCATCATGGCCATCGTTC
>JAYVRQ010000740.1:0-10402 GCA_043776145.1 Chthoniobacteraceae bacterium | reverse complement strand
TCGAAGAGCCGGTTCTGGTCGTCCTTCGGGAGGGATTCGAGATTGTCGAGGATGAGCAGGGCCTGCACGGGGGCGAGGGCCTCGATGAGCAGCCGCGCACGGTCGCTCTCGGGGCGCTTCGCGAGGTCGGGGAGGGCGAGCTTGCGGGCCAGCTCGTTGAGCATGTCGAGGTAGCCGGGCACGACGAAATCGGTGAGCTTTTTCTCGCCGTCGGCGGTCATCCTCCGCTCTTTCGAGGAGAGAAAAAAGAGGTGCTGAAAGTGCGCGGCGGATTCCTCGGCGGCGCGGATGGCGAGCGAGGTCTTGCCCATGCCGCCGGGGCCGTCGATGAGCGCGCCCCAGGTGCGGGTCTTCGGCGAGAGGGCGTCGGCGAGCTTCTTCAATTCCTCGGTGCGACCGAAGAAGTAGGGAAGGTGCGGGAGGTTATTCGGGATGGAGATGCGGTGGCTCGCCGTGGCTTCGGGCTTGCGAGTGCGCGTGGTTTTTTCCTTCGGTTTGTTTTGCAGCGATTCGTAACGCTCGACGATGAGCGCGGCGGTTTGCGCGGGAGTCTTGTCGTCCAGTTCGACGAAACCTGCGGTGGAGTAGAGCCCCTTTATCTTCGCCCGATCAAAACGGCACAGCATCACGTCGCGGCTTTTGCGTTCTTTGATGAGCGCGTGGATGGCTCGCCATTCCAAGCCGGGCCACTCCTTTTTTTCGTAATCCTTGCAGAGCACAACGACGACGAGATCGGATGCGTCGTGGTAAAGCTCCGGGAGATCCATGCCAAGGTCGGCGTGGGCAAATGCCGCCTCAAAGTATTTGTCGTAGAGGACGGCTTTTTTGCCGAAACGCTTCGCCAGGATCGCCGCGACCTTTGCGACAAACGCACGCTTTTCCCCCGCGAAGGAGAAGGCGATGCGGAAGCGTTTTGCAGTCATGTCAGCGCGCGGACTTTCTCATGCGGAAATCGGGAGGGGAAGGCGGGAGACGTGGAGGCTTTGAGTGCGGGCCGAATGTTCCGCGCCTACTTCCAAAACTCGCGCACCACGCGCTCCCATTCGTCGGCCATGAGCTGGTGGCCCGAGTAGGTGGGATGGACGCCGTCCCAAATCCAGTGCTCGGCGGGCGCGCGGGTGCAGGCTTCGTCGAAGACGCGCTGGAAATGGACGACGGCGGCGTGGTGTTTCGCGGCGAGTTTTTCCACGATGGCCTGGCGTTGCTTCACGTTTTCGCGGCGCTCGGTTTGCGCGTCGGCTTTTTCGCCGACGGCGAGCATGAAGGGCTCGCAGAGGACGAGGCGGATGTTTGCATTCGCGGCGCGGGCGTCGGTGAGGAGTCGGTCGTAGGTCTGTTCGTATTCGTCGAGCGGCACGTTTTTGCCCGCGTCGTTCACGCCGATGAGCACGCTGAGGAGGCTGGGCTGGAGATCGAGTGTGTCGGCTTTCCATCGCTTCGCCAGGTCGAGCACGGTGTTGCCGCTCACGCCGCGATTCATGAAGTCGAGCTGCGCGGCGGGAAAGGCCGCGCCGTGCCGCGCGGCGATGATGAAGGCGTAGCCGTGCCCGAGGAGGTGATTCGGATCGGCGTTGCGACCGCGGTTGCCATCGGTGATCGAGTCGCCTTGAAAGAGGATGCGTGCGCCGGAGGTGAAGGCGGGGATGGGCTCGACGGCGGGAAGCGCGGCGAGTGGCGTGAGGAGTAGGAGGGGAAGGAGCTGGGCGTGGATTTTCATGGGTGCGTGGATTTATCGGGAAGACCCGAAGGAATCACGCACGGATGGAAAATATCCGTCTTCGTTTCCGCGCGGTCGCGGGTCATGCTCGGGGCCATGAATTCACCTCGCTCCAACATCTCGCGCCGTCGTTTTCTCCAAACCACGGCTGCGGCCAGCGCGCTCGGTTTTCCCGCGATTCTGCGGAGTCAGAATGCGGGCGACAAACTGCGGCTCGCGATCATCGGCTGCGGCGGGCGCGGGGCGGGCGACATGGCGGAGGTGATGAGCGAGGAGATCGTGGGGCTGTGCGATGTGAATGCAAACAACCTCGCGGCGGCGGCGAAGCGTGCGCCGGGGGCGAAGCTGTTTCGCGATTTCCGGCAGATGTATGATGCGCTGAAGGATTCGGAATTCGACGGCGTGGTGGTGGCGACGACGGAGCACACGCACGCTTTCGCGACGCTGCCCGCGCTGCGGCGGAAGAAGCATGTCTTTTGTGAGAAGCCGCTGACGCGCGATGTGCGCGAGGCTCGGATCATCACCGAGGCGGCAAAGGCGGCGGGCGTGGCGACGCAGATGGGGACGCAGATTCATGCGGGGACGAACTACCGGCGTGTGGTGGAACTGGTGCAGAGCGGCGCGATCGGGGCGGTGCGCGAATGCCATGTGTGGGTCGGGCGCGCGTGGGGTCTGCAATCGGCGGAGGATGCGAAGGCGAACGGGGACATCGTTTCGGTGCTGGATCGTCCGGCTGCGGAGGAGCCGGTGCCGCCGGAATTGGATTGGGATTTGTGGATCGGTCCCGCGCCGATGCGGCCTTATCACAGCGTCTATTTTCCGGGGCCGAAATGGTACCGCTGGTGGGATTTTGGCAATGGGACAATGAGCGATCTTGGGTCGCATTGGAATGATCTGCCGTTCTGGGCGCTGAAGCTGGATGCGCCGCTGACCGTGGAGGCCAGCGGGCCGCCGCCGCACGCGGAGATCGCTCCGGCGTCGATGAGCGCGACGTATCAGTACGGGCCGCGCGGCGAAATGCCCGCGGTGAAGCTGACGTGGTATCAGGGCGCGATGAAGCCGCCGCAGGTAACGGAGAAGCTGATCCCCGCTTGGGGCAGCGGCGTGCTTTTCGTCGGCGACAAGGGAATGCTGTTGTCCGATTACGACAAGCATGTGCTGCTGCCGGAGAAACAGTTTGCGGATTTCCAGCGTCCACCGCAGACGATTCCCGACTCGATCGGACATCACAAGGAATGGCTCCACGCTTGTAAAACCGGCGCACCGACGACATGCAATTTCGCCTACAGCGGGCCGCTCACCGAGGCGAATCATCTCGGCAATCTCGCCTATCGTGCGGGGAAAAAGATCGAGTGGGACGCCAAGAACATGCGTATCCCGAATGCGCCGGATGCGGAACGATTCCTCGGTCGCGAATACCGCAAAGGTTGGACACTCGCTTAATCACATGAAACTCCACCATTTCTCCATTGCCCTCGGAATCCTGACTGCCACAGCATTTGCGGACGAAGAGGGCTTCACGCCGATGTTTAATGGCCGCGATCTTTCGGGCTGGGTGAACGTGAATTGTTCTCCCGAAACGTGGAGCGTCCGCGATGGCATGATCGCCTGCACGGGCACTCCGACCGGGGCGTTGCGCACGGAGCGACAGTACGAAAATTTCATCATGGAAGTGGAGTGGCGGCATCTGAAGAACGCAGGGAACGCGGGGATTTTCATCTGGGCTTCGCCGCTCGGTGCGCCGGGTGTCCCGTTCCTGAGAGCGATCGAGGTGCAGGTGCTCGATCACGGCTACGGGAACACGGACAGCTACACGACGCATGGCGATGTGTTCCCGATTCACGGCGCGACGATGAAGCCGTTCGGGCGGCACAACGGGATGCGGAGTTTTCCGAGCGAGTCGCGGAGCAAGCCGTCGCCGGAGTGGAATCACTACCGCATCGTGTGCGAGGCGGGCGTGCTCCGGCTGCATGTGAATGGGAAGGAAGTGAGCGGCGGCGAGGATTGCGTGTGGCGAAAGGGCTACATCGGCCTCGAAAGCGAGGGCTCGCCGACGGAGTGGCGCAACCTGCGGATCAAGGAACTGCCAGCCTCCGGCGCGACCGCCGAACAAAGCGCGCCGGAAGCGCAGGGGCATCGCCCGCTTTACAACGGAGCCGATCTGCGCGGCTGGAATTGTAAGACGCCCGATCGCTGGAAGGCGGACGGCTGGCAGCTCCTGCTGAGCAAAGGACCGGCGACGGAACCGCTGTGGACGGATGCGGACTTTGGCGATTGCGAAATCATTCTCGACTGCATCCCCGGCGAGACGCCGCCCGCTGTGCTCGTGCGCGGCACGGATGCGACGACGACGTTGCCGCTGGAAGGAACGCCGGGGAAATGGGGACGCTTCACGATCACGATCAAAGGCCGCGAAGGCACGGTGCAACTCGGCGGGAGCGAAGCAAAGCGCATCGCGATCGAGAGCACGGAGGCGAAGCGCGTGATCGGCCTCGGCGGCACGGGCGCGACATTCGCGAATCTTTACATCCGGCCGCTCACGCCGCCGCGATGATCTTCACGAGAAGCTGCGCGAGCGCGCCTTTCGGGTCGGAGCCGGAGGTGACGAGTTGCACGTTCGTTTGCAGGCACGCGGCGAGGGCGGCGCGGAGTTCGGCGTGCTTGTACCGCTGCGCGTGGCTGGCGGCGATGCCGAGGCTGTAGGCGTTGATCGTGCCGTCTTTTTTGCGCGGGAGATGCGCGATGGCTTCGGCGGGAAGGCGCTCCAGCGTTTTGCCGAAAAAGAACGGCTGTGCGGGCCGCGTGAGTTTGTGCCGCGCCATGAGGTCTTTCACGAGCAGCAGATTGCGCACGGTCGGGATGAGCGCGACGAGGATGATGCCGATGGGCGTTTCGCCCTGGAAAAGAAGCTGGTCCAGCAGTGCGAGGGCGCGCTGGAGATTGCGCTCGGCGACCGCGTTTCCCAACTCGAAGACCACGCCCGCGCGCGACATCGGCACGAGCAGGCGCACCTGCTCGGCGGACACGGGTTGCGCGTTCGCGCCGAGATAAAGGCTGAGTTTTTCGAGTTCGTTTTCGATCACGCGCCGCTCGCCACCGGTGAAGAGCGTGAGGAGTTCCAGCGCCTCGGCGGAAAGCTCGAGGCTGCGCGCGGCGGCAAGGCGCTGCACGAGCGCGGCGGCTTCCTCCTCCCACCCAGCCTTGCTGGAATCGAGCCGGTCGAAGACTTCCATCTTCGCGAGCTTTTGCAGGCTTTTGAAAAAGGTGCGGCGCTTGTCGATGTCCGCCGCGCTGAGCAGGAATCGCGTGCTCGCCGGGATGCCGCCCATGAGCGTGGCCGCGAGATTTTCCAGCGCCTCGACGACGGCCTGCGCGCGCCCCGTCACGCTGTCGCCGAGGAAGTTCGCATTCTTCAGCCACACGAGTTTTTCCCCGCCGAAAAACGGGAACGTGAGCAGCGCCTCGACCGTCTGGTTGATCTTCGTCGCGGCCTGATCCGCGTTGTCCGCAGTGCCGTCGATGATGTCCGCTCCAAAGTCACCGCCCTCCGCCGGAGTCAACTCCGCGGCGAGTTCGCGGGCGGCGCGTTTCACCTCCGATTCGTCGGTGCCGACGATGGCGTGAATCTGCGACTTCGACTTGGTTTTCGCCGCGGCCATCAGCAGGCGGGCGCGAGTTGAAAGGTGAGTCTATTGGGCGGCAGTGGCATCATGGTCCTTTGATGCGTATGCCTTAAACTCCGCCTCCAGCGCGTCCAAGCTCGAAAACCGCGAGCCGAAGCTTTTGCCCAGCGCGGAGTCGAAACGATTGCCCTTGCTGAGCGCGTCGAAGAACACGCCAAAGCCGCGCTTGTCCACGCTGCTGAGGAAGCGCGCGAGCTTTTCGGACTCCGCGTAGAACGTGGCGACTTGCAGCACGTCCTGCGGATACGTCGTCAGCGCGGTGAGCTGCGAGAGCGCGAGGAACTGCCCCGGCGGCAGCGTGCGCGAGCGCGGTTTCGCGGAGTATCCGCGGGCGCGGTAAAACGCGGCGTAGTTCCGCGACGAAGCATATTCCGCGTAGCCTTCGTTCAGCCAGAGCGGCACGCCATTTCCGAAAAAGCGATGCACCACGAGATGCGTCACTTCGTGCCCAAGCGTGCTGCCTTTCCATTTCGTCTCGGGATTCCGCACGATGAAAAGTTCGCCCTGGCAATGCAGCCCGCCCGTCCACGGATCGAGCGCGCCCTTTTGCTGGAACGCCGCCCAATCCTCCGGCTGCTCGAAGATGAAAATGTGCGACTTCCGCTCCCACTGCGCCGTGTCCTTTTCCAGCTCCTTCGCGACCACGCCGTAGTAAAACTCCGCCTCGACCGACACAGGCCCCGCGATGAAACCGTTGAAAAAGTGATACACGAAATTCTTCGTCTCCGCGTGCTTCCACTCGTTCGCGCGAATGCCGAGCGCGGCCTGCCCGAGTGCGCCGAGCGTGCGATCGGAGAGTTGGAAAAAGGTCCGCTCCGGCAGCGCGCCGTCCTGGGAAAAGGATGAAGGAAGACGGAAGACGGAAAAAAGAATGGCGATTGCCCAGGGCATGATGCGGCGCGCGTGAATGGTCATTCACATGTGGCTAGCAAGCGTCACGCCCCAGTGCGGCGGCGCGTCGCCCTCAAGATCATCAAGCTCGGCATGGACACGAAGGAAGTCATCGCCCGCTTCGAGCAGGAACGGCAGGCTTTCGCCCTGATGGAGCACCCGAACATCGCCCGCGTCCTCGATGCCGGTGCCACCCCGTTTGGACGCCCCTTCTTCGTCATGGAACTCGTGCGCGGCATCAAGATCACCGACTACTGTGACCAGGCCAGCCTGCCCACCGCGGAGCGGCTTCGGCTCTTCATCGCCGTCTGCCAGGCCGTGCAGCACGCGCATCAGAAAGGCATCATCCATCGCGTGAGGGACACGCGGAGACTCATCGTCCTATTAGTCCCTTCGGTCCCTCTCGTCCCTTTCTGGAAGACCTCGACTGGATCGTGATGAAGGCCCTCGAAAAAGAGCGGGGGCGGCGCTACGAAACGGCGGGTGGTCTGTATCGCTTTTCAAAAAATGATTCGGAGAAAACCAGATGGAAACGCGCGCTCGCAGCCTTTACGAGCGGCAGCCGCCGGAGTATCCACCGCAGCACTCACACGATGACGACTCTGCCCGCCACCACGCCGGATCATTACCTCACGGGAACCTCGGCGATGACCATTCCATCGCACGACACATCCTTCGTGAACTGGCATTTCGTGGAAACATTCCTCGGCACCAAGGCGGATTTTCGCGTGGCTGGGATCAATTTCCCCGACACCTCCGCCCTGCTCGGCACCCGCGGCGTGCGAGAGTGCGGCGACACCTTGCGCCGGCTGGGCGCACCGCTGCCCGAGACCCAGGCTTTCTATGCGGCGAACCGTGATCGCGCCTTTCTCGACATGCTGCTGGGCAATCTGCAAAATGACCGTCGCCCGGATCATCTGCGCATCGACGAGTGCTGCGACACGGATGCCGAGGCCGCGGCGCTACGCGACCAGGCGGCGGCGCTGCGCCCGAGGCTGGCCGAGGCCGCGCAGCTTCTCCATCTCGACGAGTGGCTCGCGCAGCAATGACCTTTACCCCCGGGCAGCAGACCCATGTGGACGTGATGCGGGCCGTGCTCGCAGCGGTGCGCGACACGAGGCTGGTGCTCAAGGGCGGCACCGCGCTGCTGCTTTGTTACGACCTGGATCGTTTTTCCGAAGACCTGGACTTCGATGCTCCGAAGAAATTCCATCTCGAAAGCCGCCTCGGGCACGCGGTCCGCTCGCTGGCCCAAAGCGTCCGGCTTACCCGCACGAAGGACACCGAAACCGTGCAGCGCTACCGGATCGAGTACGTCGTGGGCGGCACCGAAGGACGGCTGAAGGTGGAGGTATCCTGCCGCGATGCCATCGACTCCGGTGATGTGGTCGAACGCGAGGGCATCCGCACCTACCGCGCGGCACGGCTCGTCGAGCAAAAGATCGCGGCACTCGAAGGCCGGACTGCGGCGCGCGATCTTTACGATGTCCACTTTCTCGTGAAAAATTTTCGTGCGGAGTTCGGTCAGGAAAGTGCCGGGCGTCTCCGAAACGCAGCCGCAAATCTGAATGAGCTTGAGGCCCGGTTTCGTCCCGCCTTTGAAGAAGACGATCTGTTCAGACACCAGGCGGGCCTCCTGTCGGCGCTGATCCTGGAGATTCAGGAATCGCTGGCCTGACTTCACTAAGACTCTGCCCGGGCCGCCGGGGAACTGCTCCCGCTCCTGTATGCCGAGCTGCCCGCGCTGGCCTGCGCGAAGATGGCGCGCGAGCAGCCGGGGCAAACGCTCCAGCCCACCGCGCTCGTCCACGAAGCGTGGCTGCGCTTGAGGGGCGGCGAGGCCGCGGGCGCGCACTTTTTCGCCGCCGAAGCCATGTGGCGCATCCTCATCGACCGCGCCCGCCGCCGGCTCGCCGCGCGCAAGGCGGAGCTGGTGAACCTGCATTACTTCGCCAGCCTCCCCATCGCCGAAGCCGCCGAAGTCCTCGGCATCTCCCCCGCCACCGCCCACCGCGACTGGACCTACGCCCGCGCCTGGCTCCACCAGGACATCGGCGCGGCCCGTCCACTGCGTTGAACCACCCACCTGCACTTACCGGCACTAATGAAGAGTTTCGCGACCCTTGTGACCCTCGTTCCCAAGTTCCACTTGGGAACGCACATTTCCCCGAAGCTGTGCTTCGCCCCTGCTCCGGGCCGCCGAAGTGAAACTTCGCCAACAAGGCATTCCCAAGTGCAACTTGGGAACGAGGGGGAATCCGCAAGCGCCATGAAAGTCCGCGTTCCGGAGGGACACCAGAGATTAGCCGGGGGTGACGCTGCGTCACCCCCGGCTAATCTCTGGTGCGCCTCCGGCGCGTGTCGCACGCCTGCCGTGCAGTCAGATCAACCGCTTCATCATTAACTCAAACATCCCATGAAACTCCCACTGACATTTACCCTATTCCCACTGCTGCTCTGCACCCTCCACGCCCAGCAGCCATCGTATTCCGAGACGGTGCTCGCGACACCCTTCCACGTCGGCGACAGCAAAGTTGCCAATATGAAAAAGCCGAAGCCCGACGGAAGAAGCTAGCGCGCGCAGTTCACCATTCCCGCATCCATGACGGTGAACTTTGCGACTTTATTGACCATCGAGATTCAGGAGGCGGACCTTTCGCCGATGGACAAGAAGCAGACGACCAAGAGACCCGGCATCGCGGCGGCGCTTTCGGTGAATGGAACCGCAGTCGCGATCTTGAATCATCGAGTGTCGGCGGAGAGCGTCGCATCGAAAATTCAGACGGGGTGACTTTGAGCGGGTCGTAGAGCGAGCATGGCGCTACGGCCCGGTCATTTTCAAATGGAAATGCCGCTGGCCGGATGCCGTGCTCGCGTTGATGTCGCGGACTTTCCAGGTGGTGGCTCCGTTCGGGCTGCTGGTCGGGCCGGTCAGGGTGAAGATATTGGCGGCTCCGTTGAGCCATGTGCTAAGATCGCTGGAAATCTCGGGGGTCGAGGTGGCGTCGCTGGCTCCGGCGTTGAGGCGGTATTGGAAGGTGAGGTAGTCGGTTCCGCTGAGGTTTTCGATCTGCGCGGCGGGGAGCGCGGTGGGGCTGTCGGGGTAGCTCGGCACGCAGCCGAGTGCGTATTCGGCGAAGTTGCGGAGGCCGTCGCCGTCGGGATCGGCGAACGGGCCGGAGAGGGTGGCGTTGGCGGCGTCGATCGAGTTGAAGACGAGTTGCTTCCATGCGTTGTAAGTGAGCGGGCGCACGATGCCGCCGGGCATTCCGCCGGGCTGTGCGGAGGTGGTCCAGCTTGCGGCGAGGTTGTGATTCGGTCCGGTCGCGGGGGCGATGAGCATGAGCGAGGGGCCGCGGCCATCGGCGGTTTTCGGCCACGGCGCGGAGTCGCTGTAGGTGAAGCTCTGCAAGGTGAGCGGCGACACGCCGGTGCGGCTGAGCGTAAGGAGTTCGCCGTTGTTATCGAGGCCGCCCGCGTATTCGCCGGCCAGCAGCGCATCGTAGGCGGTGCCATAGCGCGCGCGGAAGGCGTCCTTGTTTTTCACGACGATGACGGATGCGCCGGGATTGATGGCGAGCACGGTGCCGGTGGCGAAGTCGAAGGTGATGCCCAGGGTGAAATCGACATTGCGCAGGTCGAGCGGCGTCGCCCCGATGTTGGTGAGGCGGATGAACTCGAAGTCGTCCGCGTTGGTGTAAGTCGCGGCTTGTTCCGCAGCGGTGGGGTCCGGCGGATGATACATGATTTCGGAGACGACGAGCGTGGCCGTGGTGGGCTGGGCGGCGGCGGGCTCGAAGAACGCCTCGGTGAGCGCGCTCCATTCGCCGTTCGTGTTTTTCACGCGGGAGCGGATAGTCACGAGATTCGTCAGCACCACGGGGCCGCTGTAGATGAGCGCAGTCGGGGAAACGCCGCCGCCCGCCGCGCGCGGGTCCGAGCCATCGGTGGTGTAATAGATCGTGCCGGGCGCGGTGCTGGTGATGACGAGTGGGTAGGACGCGGCGACGTTTCCACCGAACTGGCTGAAGGTCGGCGGGAGTGTCGCAGGCCACAGGAGTTTGTTCGAGAAGGAGCCGGTGTTGGTGCTGAAAAGGTAGGCGCGGCGTCC
>JAYVRQ010000739.1:0-3067 GCA_043776145.1 Chthoniobacteraceae bacterium | reverse complement strand
AAGCGCAACCTCGCCATCGGCGAGCGCACCAAACTCAAGCTCACGACGCAGGAACTCGACGCGGAGATCGTCAGCATCGAGCGCATCATTGATGCCTCCACGCTCGACACGCTTCCCGGCGACCGCGGCTACATCGCGAGGAACGACGTCGCGGAAATCACGATCCAGACGCGCGGCGCGCTCGCCTTTGACAACGCGGATCGCAACGCGCTGCTCGGCCGCTTCGTCATCGTGGACGACCGGATCGTCGCGGGCGGCGGCATCATCTTCGGCGGCGTTTACACCGACCGCACGCACGCGAAGTCCTCGAACATTTTCTGGACCGACGGCACCGTCACGCCGAACCGCCGCTTCGCGCGCAACGGACACAAGGGTGCCATCATCTGGCTCACCGGCCTCAGCGGCAGCGGCAAGAGCACCCTCTCACAGGCGCTCGACCGAGAACTCTTCAACCTCGGGATGCAGACCTACATCCTCGACGGCGACAACATCCGCCACGGGCTGAACTCGAACCTCGGCTTCGCGCCCGAGGACCGCGTGGAAAACATCCGCCGCGTCGCCGAAGTCGCGCGGCTCATGGCCGATGCGGGCGTAGTCGTCATCACCGCATTCATCTCGCCCTACCAGGCCGACCGTCGCCGCGCGCGCGCCATCGCGCTGGAGAGCGGCATTGAGTTCTACGAAGTCTTCGTGAACACCCCGCTCGAAGTCTGCGAACAACGCGACACGAAGGGCCTCTACAAAAAGGCGCGCGCTGGTGAGATCAAGGAGTTCACCGGAATCGACGCACCTTACGAGGCACCGACGAATCCGGAAATCATCGTCGAGACAGGCAAGATGAACGTGTCCGAGAGCATCACGCACGTCCTCGAATTCCTGCGCGACCGGCTGAAGTTCGAGATGGATTTTGAAATTTGACGCAGGGCTCGACCGCCGGCGAATTCATCCGAGGCTGCCAGGCGCGGAGCGCTTAGCGACCCGCAGCTTTTTTGACCGCATCCACGATCGCCCGATCGTCGTCGCCTTTGTCCCACACGAGTTGCAGAAATTGCGGCAGCGTCATGTGGTGGCTGCGTAGAAATGGACGGTCGCCTGCGCAGCCATACATCAGGTCCGGGTTCATCTCGCCACGGAGTTTGATGCGCGCCTTTTCAATGAGGCGCGGCAACCATGAGATGCCATCCACCTCGGCGGATTTCGCAGGGAGCGCACTCATCGGCACCACGCGGCCTGTCGGCTTCCCGTGCATCACATCGAGGAAATACGAACGCCGGATCGCCGTCACCGCGAGCGCCGTTTCAAAATCGAGATCGTCGTCGCCGAGCGAGTCATCCACGAAATCGAACAACTCCTGCGCGGTGCATCCGATACCGTCGAGAAAGACCACATCGGCCGGCGAGAACATCGTCTGCGCCGACCTGCGTCCTGCTTTCCACGCCGCGACGCCGCGATCCCACACATTGCGAAATTCCAGCTTCCAGTCGTTCATTCGCATCGGAGTTTAGCGGACTCGTGCAGCGACGCAATCCGATGAGTCGCGATTCCCTCAGCGCAGCGGCAGGCCGTGGCGTTTCCAGAATGTCTGCAATGCAGCGAGGGAGCCGTTGAAGACGTTGCGCTCGATCGGGCGGTCCAGACTCCCGAAGTAGGGGCTGAAGCGATACGGGCCGCTGTTGTAAACTTTCGGACGCGAGGCACCGCGCTCCCAATCCACGCCGCCATATTGCCAGAGCGTCCAGTCGGGCCACACGTTGTATTGCCGCACGAGACCCCGCGGATTTCCAGGCGCGGGAAACTGAGGCCCGGCACCGCTGTCGTGCGCGTAAAGGGCGAGCCAGTATGGCATGCGGCGGAGCTTAGCCTTGGTCGCGTCATCGGCGCTGCCGAGTAGGATTTTGAGATGCGCGCTATTTTCCAGATATGCGACGGGGACGACGCCGGTGCGTGACTCCACACGATCCATGAAACCGAGAATGTCGGAAAGTTTCGACGCCGCATCGAAGTCGCCGCAAAGGAGCAGCGACGGCGCATTCCATGATCGGCTGCGCGCGAGCGATTGCGCGCGGGCGATGAATTGATCCGCCTGCTTCACCGCATCGACGTGCGTTTGCAGGCGATAGTACACGCCCGGCAGCAGGTTCGCTCGATCCGCAGAGGCGAGAAAGTTGCCGCACTTTTCATCGAGCACACCGCCTTTTCCGGCACGGGCAATGAGCGCGCTGGCTCCATTTGTGCGCAATGCAGAGACATCGTGCTCCGAGTAACCATTTCCCGAACGCTGCCGCTCCTTGGGATCGTAGGCGGAGACATTGATGATCTGCGGGAAGTTCTCTGCGCGCGCAGGCGCGGGGAACTGCGTCATGGCGAGGGCGAGAAAGGTGAAAATGATGCGTGTCATGCGTGCCATGCGTTGTCGTTCAAAACGTGTCGCACGGTCAATCCGGCGCGTGTCATACGATTGAACTTTCACACTGAGGCGCACGGCGCGGAAATCCGCAGCGTCCACATCCGCATCGAATCAATTTGGCGACGTTCGATGAGCTGCTAGTTGCGCCGGGAAAATTGCAGCAATCCCCGGCCCGTCGTCAGCTAGTCCAGACTTGGCAAAAACCACACTCACTCGCCGCGCAGCCAGCGAATGAGCAGATTGAGTTCGCTAGCTGTGAGACGGCTGGTTTCACCGAAGGCTGGCATGCGGTCGTTGCGCTTGCCGTAGAAGCGTTCGTGCGCGGGGTTCTTCGTGAATTCGATGAGCCATTCGTGCGAGGCGTAGCCGGTGAAATCGGGCGCCTTGCCTCCCTCGACGGCGTGGAATTTGTGGCAGTCGGTGCAGTCGAGCGCGAGGTCGGTGAGGAGCTTGCGGCCTTCCTCGATCAGCGCGGCGTCGCGCTTGTCGGCTTCACGTTGCGCGGGGAGTTTTGCCTCGGCGCTCATGGCGAGGATGATTTTTTCGAGCTGCGCCTTTTCGTCCGCGCCGTACTTGGCGACGTCTTCGAGGATGAAGCGGACCATGCGGCTCTTTTTTTCGCCTGCCTTCGGATGCACGAAGACGGTGCCGCCGAAATAC
>JAYVRQ010000738.1:0-10460 GCA_043776145.1 Chthoniobacteraceae bacterium | reverse complement strand
CTCGTGGCGAATGAGGAAGTCGTCGCGAAGAACGTGACGGAGAATCTTTACGCGCGGCATCTCAAGCCGCTGTTTGTTGGTTAGCGATGGGGACGGCTTTTTTTGAAAACGCAGAGACGCAGAGACGCAGAGGACGCAGAGAGAAGACATGCACGAGAATGAACTTTCCCGGTTGATTATTGGCGCGGCGATTGAGGTGCATCGGGAGATCGGACCGGGGTTGATCGAGAAGCCTTACGAGGAGGCGATGTGCCATGAGTTGCATTTGCGCGGCTTGAAGTTCACCCGGCAACGGCAGGTGCCGTTTGTGTACAAGGGCATCACACTTTCCGTGGATTTGCGGACAGATTTGATCGTTGAAGACAAGGTGATCGTGGACCTCAAAGCGAAGGACCAAGTGACCGCGATTGATAAGCTGAAAGTGCTCACGTATCTCCGGTTGCTGAATCTGCGCCTCGGCCTGGTTATGAACTTCCATGTCGCCGTGCTAAAAGACGGCGTATATCGCGTCGTCAACGACTTGATTGACCCCTGCACGCCACCCGACCTCCGCACCTAAAACCTCTGCGTCCTCTGCGTCTCTGCGTCTCTGCGTTTTCAAAATAGCCGTCCAAATCACCATGCGCTCCGCCATCACCGTCTCCCTCGTCCCGCAGGCCGCGGGTGGTCCGTTTGTTTTTTGGAAAGGGCTGGCCGATGCCTGCGAACAGGCTTCCGCGCTGGGTTTCGACGCCATCGAGATTTTTCCACCGAATGCCGAGGCGCTGGATGTCCCGGCGATCCGAGAACTGATCGCGAAGCACAACCTCGCCGTCGCAGCGGTCGGCACGGGTGGCGGGTGGGTGGTGAACAAATGGACGCTCACGCACGCGGACGCGGAGGTGCGCGAACGGGCGAGGGGATTCATCCGCGGCATCGTCGAGCAGGCCGCCGCGCTCGGTGCGCCCGCGATTCTCGGCTCGATGCAGGGTCGCGCGGAGGGCGATGTTTCGCGCGAACAGGCGCTGGCGTGGCTCGGCGAGGCGCTCGATGACATCGGCGCGCACGCCGCGAATCTCGGGCAGCCGTTTCTTTACGAACCGCTGAACCGCTACGAGACGAACCTCATCCATCGCACGCCGGATGCCGCCGCATGGCTGCGCACACTGCGCGGGAAAAATATCCGCGTCCTGTCCGATCTCTTTCACATGAACCTCGAGGAGCCCGACATCGCGGCGGCACTGCGCGAGGCGGGCGCGCTGGTCGGCCATGTGCATTTCGCCGACTCGAATCGCCGCGCCATTGGCTTCGGCCACACGGAAGTCGCGCCGATCATTTCCGCACTGCGCGACATTGGTTACGCGGGTTATCTCTCGGCGGAAATCTTGCCGCTGCCGGATTCCGCGGTGGCCGCGCGGCAGACCATCGAATCCTTCCGCCGCTTCACCGCTTAAACGCCATGCTCAAACACCAGCTCACTCATCCGAAGATCAACGAAATCCTCGCCCGCGCGGGTCATCATTCCGCGATCCTCATCGCCGACGGAAACTATCCCGCTTCCACGAAAAAAGGCCCGAACGCCGAAGTCGTCTGCCTGAATCTTTCGCCCGGCTGCGTGACCGTCGCGCAAGTCCTGCGCGCGATCCTCAGCGCGGTGCCGATCGACCACATCAACACGATGGGCATCCCCGCCGACGATCCGTACGCGCAGGCGGGCGAGCCTGCGGTATGGGAGGAATATCGCGGCGTCGTGCGCGAAGCGGGGCTCGATCTGCGGCTCCAGCCGATTCAGAAGTGGGATTTCTACCGCGTCGTCGAATCGAACGATCATGTGCTCACCGTGCAGACAGCGGATCAATCGTTGTGGGCGAATGTGCTGCTGACGATGGGCTGTCGGCAGGCGTGACGCTCACTCGTCCGGCGTCGCCAGGATTTCCTCGAGCCGCGCGCGTAATGTCGCCGGGAGGCGCGGGAGCCAGGTGGCGTCGAGCAGGCCGACTGAAGCGAGGTCGCGCAGATGGACCCGGTCTTTGTCGCGGAAGGCGGAGAGTTTCATGCGGACGAGGGCTTCGAGAGAGACGAGGCGGAATTCGCCGGCGTTTTCGCTCTCGTCGGCGCGGGCGTTGGGCTCCGGCTGATCGGGGCGCGTTTTTTCCGCGGCGAAGACGATATGCACGGCGTCGCGCACTTTGCCCTGCGCGCCGTCGAGGAAGACTTCCATCGCGCCCGGCTGCCCGAGCGAAGCGACGGGGCGGTGATGGAAGCCGGCGTTTTCGAGGGCGGCGGTTGCGGCGGGGAGATCGTCGCGATGGAGGAGAATATCCACGTCGCGGGTGTTGCGGACGGCGGCTTCATCGGCGCGTGAAACCCAGGCGGCGACGGCATTGCCGCCGATCACCGCGTAGGGCACGCCCGCGTTCGCGAGGGCGGACGTGGCGCGCAGGAGACGGCGGCGAACATTTTCCACCGCTTCGCTCATGCGTTTCCAGGAGACGGGTTGGAGTGCGGTGGACATGCGATCTGTTGGCCTGAGTCTGCGCCTGTCGCCGCGGGGAATCTAGGATTCATTGCGTCAGCATTCCGGCGAAATCGCGAACACGCAGTGATTCCAGTCGTGGGCGGTCTCGAAAGGTTTCGAGGATTTGCGTGACTTCATGCGGCGGAAACTTGCCCGTCAGGCTGCGCTCGAATTTTTCGACGAGCAGCGGGATGCCTTCCGCGCGGCGGCGACGGTGGCCGACGGGGTATTCGACTTCGACGGGTGGCGTGCTGGTGCCGTCGGTGAAAAAAACCTGCACGGCATTGACGATGGATCGCTTTGACGGGTCGAGGTAATCGCGCGTGTATTGCGTGTTTTCGCGCACGGTCATTTTCGCGCGGAGAATGTCGATGCGCGGGTCGGCGGCGGTCGCGTCCTCGTAATGATCGGCGGTGAGCGCGCCGAAGAGGAGGCCGATGGCGGTCATGTATTCGAGGCAGTGGTCGCGGTCGGCGGGGTTCGCGAGCGGGCCGGTCTTGTGGATGATCCGCATCGCGGATTCGTGCGTGGTGATTTCGACGCGCGCGATTTCGTCGAGCCGGTCGCGCACCTGTGGATGCAGCGTGAAGGCAGCTTCGACGGCGGTCTGCGCGTGGAACTCGGCGGGAAAGGCGATTTTGAAAAGTACGTTTTCCATCACGTAGCAGCCGAGCGGGCGTGCGAGTCGGACGGGCTGCTTTTTGAAAAGCACATCGCTGAATCCCCACACCGGCGTCGAGAGCACGCCGGGGTAACCCATCTCTCCGCGCATCGCCATGAGCGCGTGCCAGACGCCGCGCGCGGTGGCATCGCCGGCGGCCCAGGATTTTCGCGAGCCGGTGTTCGGCGCGTGCCGATAAACGCGGAGCGCGCCGCCGTCGGCGAAGGCGTTGGAGAGGGCGTTGATGATCTGCTCGCGCGTGCCGCCGAGGAGCGCGGTCGCGACAGCGGTCGAGGCGATGCGGACGAGCAGGACGTGATCGAGGCCGACGCGGTTGAACGAATTTTCCAGCGCGAGCACGCCCTGGATTTCGTACGCCCGGATCATCGCGGTGAGCACGTCGCGGACGGTGAGCGTGGCACAGGCATCCTGCTTGTGGGCTTGCGCGGTGCACAGGCTGGAAGCCTGTGTCACATTGTTGCGATCGAGCCAGTCGGCAACGGCGAGGATTGCGCCGAGGTTGTCGGAGGGGTGGCCCCATTCCGCGGCGAGCCAGGTGTCGTTGAAATCCAGCCAGCGGGTGATGCAGCCGATGTTGAAGGCGGCGGCGACCGGATCGAGGACGAACGCAGTGCCCGGAACCCGCGCGCCATTTTCCACGACGATGCCGGGGACGAGCGGGCCGAGCAGCTTCGTGCAGGCGGGATAACTCAGTGCGAGGATGCCGCATGCCAGCGAATCCATGAGGCAGTGGCGTGCGGTGTCATACGACTCGTCGCTGAATGTGGGCGCGGTGAGAACGTAGTCGGCGATTTCGCAGAGCAGCGCATCCGGCGAGGGACGGTTTGTGCCGAATTTTGTAATCATGCCATGCGTGGAAGGTTCACACGCTGGCGTAAACGTGCGCCGCAAAAACGGCTACGCACCACCAACCTCCGGCAACTGCTAGCACAGCCAGCACGCAGGCTATTGGGGAGAATCGCCGTTCGGAAACTAACTGGTATGAAACGAGACTTAGCATTGCGGCAAAAGGAAAAACAAAAAGGCAGAATTCGAATAGGTGCGACTGGACTCTGCCCCATGTGAAAGCGACGAGGATTAACTGACCAATTAGACAGGCAACTACCGCTCCGCAGAGCTTTCGGTCCTGTAATCGGAACATTCGATTTCAAAGCGCACTTATCCGCGTTGCGCGAGCGGTGTGAAGGCGCGTGGTTCGGGACCGGTGTATTCGGCGGTCGGGCGGATGAGGCGGCGGTTTTCGCGCTGTTCGAGGATGTGCGCGGACCAGCCGGCGATGCGGGCGAAGACGAAGATCGGCGTGAACATCGGCGTCGGCACGCCGAGGAAGTGGAACGCGGAGGCGCTGAAAAAATCGAGATTCGGGAAGAGGTTTTTCTCACGTTTCATCACGGCTTCGATGCGCTCGGAGACGGCATGCAAATGCTGCTGGGCGTGTCCGGCGGAGAGCGTGTGCGACCAGGATTTCACGATGTCGGAACGCGGATCGCAGAGGCGATAGACGGGATGGCCGAAGCCCATGACGACTTGCTTCGTCGCGAGCCGCTCCATCATCGCGGCCTCGGCGGCTTCGGGTGTGGTGAACTGCTCGATCACGGCCATCGCCGCTTCATTTGCCCCGCCGTGCAGCGGGCCGCGCAATGCGCCGATGCCTGCGCAGACGGCGGAGTAAAAGTCCGAGCCGGTGCCAGTGACGACACGGCAGGCAAAGGTCGAGGCGTTGAATTCGTGTTCCGTATAAAGAATGAGCGACACGTCCATCGCCCGCGCGTGCTCGGGCGACGGCGATGCGCCGTGGAGCAGGTGGAGAAAGTGCGCGGCGATGCCGGGCTCGTCCGTCGCGGTCTCGATGCGTCGACCGTGGTGGGTGAAGTGATGCCAGTAAAGCAGCATTCCCGGAAACGCCGCGAGCAGACGCAGCGCGACGGCGCGGCCATCGCGCGCGGTGCCTTCGGGCTCGATCGTGCCGAGCACGGAGCAGCCGGTGCGGAGCACGTCCATGGGATGTGCATCGGCGGGAATCAGCTCCAGTGCTTGCTTCAGCACGGGCGGGAGCGCGCGGCGGGCGATGAGTTTTTCGCGGAAGCCCTCAAGCTGCGCCTGCGTCGGCAACTCGCCATACAAGACGAGCGAGGCGACCTCCTCGTAGCTCGCGTGGGCGGCGAGGTCTTCGATGGTGTAGCCGCGATAGGTCAGGCCGACGCCTTCCTTCCCGACGGTGCAGATGGCGGTTTCGCCGGCGACGACGCCGGACAGGGCGATTTTCTTTTTAGCTTCGCTCATGGTTTTTGCGTGTGGTCGAGTTGTGCCTCGGCGGCGTGGTAGTTGAGGATTTCGTAAAGCTCGGCGCGGGTCTGCATTCGATCGACAACGGCGCGCTGCGTGCCGTCTTCGCGGATCGCGCGATAGGTCGCGACCGCCGCCGCGTTCATCGCGCGAAATGCAGAGAGCGGATAGAGCACCATCGCGATTCCGGCGTCGCGCAATTCATCGGTCGTGAAAAGCGGGGTCTTGCCGAACTCGGTGATGTTTGCGAGCACCGGCACGCCGAGCGCGTGGGTGAAGGCGGCGAACTGCGCGAGGTCCGTGCAGGCTTCCGCGAAGATCATGTCGGCTCCGGCATCGCGGTAGCGGACGGCCCGCGCGAGGGCCGCGTCCATTCCCTCGACCGCGAGCGCGTCGGTGCGCGCCATCACGACGAAATCCGCGTCCGTCTTTCCCGCGACCGCCGCCTCGATGCGCGCCACCATTTCCTCCGCCGGAACGAGTTGCTTGCCCGGTCGGTGCCCGCAGCGTTTTGCCTCCACCTGATCTTCGATGTGAATCCCCGCCACACCCGCGCCGATCATCGCGCGCACGGTCTGCGCTGGGTCATCCCATCCGGTGTCGGCATCTACGAGCAGCGGGAGCTTCGTCACCGCGACGATGCGGCGGACATCGATGAGCACGTCGTCGAGCGTCGTCATCCCAAGGTCCGGCCAGCCGCGCGAGGCATTCGCCACGCCCGCGCCGGAGAGATACAGCGCGCGAAATCCCGCGCGCTCCGCGAGCATCGCGCTGTAGGCATGGATCGCGCCGGGAATCTGCAAGGGACGCTCCGCCGCGAGCGCCGCGCGGAAGCGGGCTCCGAGGGAAGAGGCGTCTGGCGAAATCATGCGCGAGGGTTTTCCACCGGCCTCGTTTCGTCAAGGTTGCGCGGTTCCGCGTTCAGGGCTGTGAGCCAGTTCGGGAAATTTGCTGCGGAGGCTGCGGAGACTTTCGAGCATCAGCTTGTATTCAAACGGAGGATGCCGATGGCGCAGACGACCCACGACTTTGCGGAATTGTTCGCCGAATCCCAGGCGGATCAGGCGGTCGCGAGGGGGATGATGGTCGCGCCGTTCTTCTGCTCGAATTCTTTGCACCAGCCTTTGATCTCCGTGTCGTTGAAAATCTTCCCGATCACGCGGCGGAGGAGGCCTTTGAGGTTCGGATTTTCCACGTCGCGGAGGGTGCGGATGGCTTCTTCCTTGTAACGTTCGAGCAGGTCGCGACAGCGGGTGTCGGCTCCGAGTTCGATGAAGAGGGATTCGATTTCGGCAGGCGCGGATTCGGCGAGGCGACGCCAGTGAGCATCGAGTTTTGTTTTCGCGGTGCCGGTGGTGTCTTGCGAAGCGCGCTCGTAGGCGCTCGCGAGGAGCAGGCTGGGGCGGAGACCGGCGATGTCGTTGGTTTCGCCGCTCGCGCCGAGGTCGCTGAGGTCGTCGCGGATTTGGTAGGCGATGCCGAGGGCTTCGCTGTAGTCGCTGAGGACTTCGTCCACATCGTCGAACTGGCCGGCGTAGATCGCGCCGAGCTTGAGCGCGACGCTAAAGGCGGGCGCGGTTTTCTGGCGGAAGATGTCGATGACTTCGAGCGAGGTGAGCGGGGCGGGGTGGCGTGCCCAGACGAGTTCCGCGCCCTGGCCGCGGCAAAGTTCGCGCTGACCTTCGGCGGCGATGCGGATCATTTCGGCTTTCTGCTCGGCGCTCGCACGACAGGCGGCGAGCAGGCGGTAGCCTTCGCCGATGAGCAGGTCGCCGATATTGAGCGCGACGGCAACGCCGTGTTCTTCGTGCAGCGTTTTTTCGCCGTAACGCAGCGCGTCGTTGTCCTCGATGTCGTCGTGGATGAGCGACGCTTTGTGAAAGCACTCGATGGCCACGGCGACTTTGCGGAGATCTTCGGGAATGGGTGCGCCGGGCGTGGTGCGGAGCGCCTGATACGCCGACACGGTGAGAAAAGGTCGCCAGCGTTTGCCCGCACGACCGAGCCATTCGCGCGCGATTTCTTCCGAAGCGCCCTGTGCCGGACCCATGATGGTGTCGAGGTTCAGCGGCGTGAACCAGAAATCCACTTCCTCGCGAAGCTGACCGAGATCCATGCGCCGCGTCTGGTCGTCGCCAGTGAGGTGGATGTAATCCCAAATCCAGTCGAGATCGACGGTCGTGTCGATGCAATCGTCTTGGAGCAGCGGGATCGCGACGCCCGGAATCGCCGCCGCTTCCATGTAAGGAAACGCGCGCTCGAGCACGCTGATGCAACTCACGCCGACGATCGCCTCGATCTTCCCCGTCTGGATGAGCGACATCACGATCGCGCTGCCTTCCGCGACGAGCACCGCGTAGCCGAGCCGCTCCGCTTCCGCCTGCAAATCCTGAATCGAGCAAAGCCCGCACTGTTTGCAGAGCAGTCCGAATTCATCGAACGGCGCGGGGCATTTGCTCTCGATGCGCAGGCATTTTGGCAGCAGCAGCAGCCGCTTTTCAAAAGGCACCCCGGCAAGCTGCTCGCGCCACATTTCGTTGTTGAGCAGCACGCCGACGTAATCGCGATGAATCGGCTCCAGCCCGAGTTCCGCGACGATTTTATCCGCGTGAATTTTCAACTCCTCCGCCGGCATCGGCGGCACTGGCTGATGCTGCGCGACATACTCGCGGCACCGCTCCAGCACGCGATTCCGCTCGATCATGGTCTGCGGGATGTTCTTTTTCGGCTGGCGAAAACGCTGCACCGGCACCGGACGCGGGAGCGTCAGCGAGACGGGGGGAGATTCAGACCGAAGAGTGGCTGGCGGCATGAGGGCGAAGTAATCTTTTCCCGGTGCAAAGCGCAAGCCGCGATCTTTCTTAGCCGCAACCGGGCTGGCGGCTCTCGGAAGAGCAATTCACCGAGCGGCACTCCACGGACGCCGCCGCCGCTCGCGCCAGCCGGCCAGTCCCAGCAAACCCATCGCCAGCGCGAGACTCGATGGCTCGGGGACGACGGAGACGACCGCGATGTTATCCAGCGCGAGATACTGTCCTCCAGTGGAGGACGTTCCGGTGATCGAGATGGGGGTAAAGGACGAGGTCGCCGTGAAATCGAAAGTGAAGTTGCCCCACTGATTGCCGGTGCTCCCCGTCGGCGGCGTGAAGGTGAAGCCGGTCGTGGACGAGCCAGCGGACACTGACACTGACATGGGGCCGCGATAGTTGGAATTGCTCGCGTTGGAACCTATATCGAGGGTCATCTTGTATTGCTGCCCGGGAATCGTCGCGATGGTCTGCCTTACTCCGGCGAAGTTGGAGTTATCTTGAAAGCCAGTGAGGTCCAGAAAGAACGAGCCGGAAGGTGTGCGCGGCCCGAAGACGTTGCTGTTACTCATCCACAGGATGGGTGCGCTAATGATCGTCCAGCCGGGAATCACCGTCGAACCGACCGCAAGAGACATGATTCCCTGCCCATTGCTGACGAAAGTATTCGAGGTGTTTTCAAAGCTACCATTGGTAATGAGATTCGGCGGCGCTGCGGAGGCGAGAGTGGCAAGCAAACTGCCGCCGGTCACATTCATGACCGGCGGCAGCGATCCATCCGTCTCTCCACCCACATCCGACGCCATCGCACGGTCCATTTTCAAAAGGCTCGCGGCAGCCATGCACATAATGATGGCGGCGATTTGCCGGGAACCACTCCGCATTTGAAGGCGGTCCATATTGCTGCTCATGGCTACTACTCCAAGTTGGGTTGTTACTGACAACTAACTCGATTGCCGCCGCCGAAAATTCAGGAGCGCGATACAACCGAAGGCAAGTAACGATACCGACGCAGGCTCGGGCACGACCGCCGTGGCCGAGACGTTATCGTAGTAGGCGGTGAAGTCGGCGCGATGATTGGTCGCCGTGTCGGGGTAGGCGTAGGTCACCACGGCCTCGTGCAGCAGCACATCGGAAGTAAAGCCGGCGTTAAACGGAAATGCGCTCGACGATGTGCCGTCGAAGGAAAACGTGTAGGTATTCGCAGCGAAATCCATCGTGATTCCGAGGGTGTGCCAGGCGTTGAGAGTGATGGGGGCGTTATAGATCACGGTATTATCGAAGCTGTAGCCATAGATCATCCCGTCAGAAGAGATCGACAGCTCCACGGCACCATCCTCCGAACGCGCGCCGAGATTTGCCGAGAAAAAGTCGCCAGTTCCAATTAACGGACCATTGAGCCTCACACTCGACTGAATCTTCACCAGCGGTAAACCGGCAGCCGCGGTGTCGTAGTTCAAGTCTTTGACAAAGGCTCCCACTGCCGCCAGGGGATCGACTTCGACGGCGTTGACCATGTCTGCTCCGCGAACCTGCACGGATTGGAGCCCGGCTTGGGCGGTGGTGTTGGTGATGGTGGCGGCGTTCGGGCTTAGAAACGGTGCCCCGGCCACCCATCCGTCCTGCCCCACAAGTTTGTTGCCTGTAACAAAAACCGGACTTTCAAAACCGGTGGAGTAGATGGTCGCCGCCGGCGCGGAATACAGCGCCGCAGTGATGATGGAAGCGAGGAGGAAGCTCCTGGCTTTAGTTCCGATGGGTCGTTGGGAGGATGGTTTGAATGATGGGTTCATGGTGTGTGTTTTCGTTTCGATGGATGTTGGTGTTGCGTTGTTGATGATGGTTGCCTGTGGTTTTTTCGGCGCGGGATGCCCTTGGCCTCATCCATTGCATTCACGCCGGGCGACGTGTTTTACGGAAAAGTCGGAGGAATTATTTTTGTGCCTTCGCGAACTGGATGTCCGCGAAGGTCCCGCCCACTTCTCGTCTTCACCCTCTAAAGAAGGAACCGCGGCTCAGGATTACGCGGATTTCCAAACTATTTTTCCGCCCCAACCACCAACGGTCATTTCGACCGGAGCGCAGGCGGGCCAGCGGGCGGAGCGTAGTGGAAAAACCTCTCACTTTTCTTCGCGCTGGCGAGGGCGGCTGGCGAACCGTGTGTTGCTCCGCGCCGCCTTCGCCCATC
>JAYVRQ010000737.1:0-3080 GCA_043776145.1 Chthoniobacteraceae bacterium | reverse complement strand
TTGCGCTTCGAGCTTTTGCTCGAGGCGAGGTGGCGCAGGCCGGCTTTGCGACGCATGATTTTGCCCGTACCGGTGATTTTGAACCGTTTGGCCGCGGATTTCTTCGTCTTGCGACGTGCGATGGACTTTGGCATTTGGGAGCGCGGAAGGTAGCGGGCGAAAGGGGATCGGCAAGCCATTTTTCCGGCAATTCCCGTCAGCTTGTTCCTGTGGCACTCGCGCTTTTCCCCTCCGGCGAAAATGCACATCTTGCACCACTGGACCCGGCTGTTAGCTTTCGCCCATGACCACGCTCGGAGTCGATCTTGCTGAAGAAATTCTCGCCCTCAAACGCGAGCGGAATGCCGTCATCCTCGCGCACAATTATCAGATTCGGGAAATCCAGGAACTCGCGGATTACGTCGGCGATTCCCTAGGCCTCAGCTACAAGGCGGCGGAGACGGATGCGGACGTGATCGCGTTTTGCGGCGTCCACTTCATGGGCGAGACGGCGAAGATTTTGAACCCGCGCAAAACGGTCGTCATCCCCGACATGGACGCGGGCTGCTCGCTGAGCGATTCGTGTCCGGCGGAAAAACTTGGCGCGTATCTGCGCGAACACGCGGCGAAGAATTATTACGTCATCGCCTACATCAATTGCAGCGCGGGAGTGAAGGCGCTGAGCGATGTCATCTGCACCAGCGGCAACGCGCAGAAAATCGTCGAGGCCGCGCCGCGCGACCGCGAAATCCTGTTCGTGCCGGATCAAAATCTCGGCGCGTGGGTGATGGAAAAAACGGGACGCCCGATGGAGTTGTGGAAGGGGAATTGTTACGTCCATGTCGAGTTCACGCGGCAGTCGATCGAGCGCGCGCGCGCGGAGTGGCCGGACGCGCCGGTGGTCGCCCACCCGGAATGCACCTCTGCCGTGCGGATGCTCGCGGACGAGGTGTGCTCGACGGAAAAGATGATCGGCTATTGTAAAAACTCGCCCGCCACGGCGTTCGTCATCGTCACGGAATCGGGCATGTTGCACCGGCTGCGGCGCGAGTGTCCCGGCAAGGTTTTCATTCCCGGCCCAACCGACCACTGCGCGTGCGCGGACTGCCGCTACATGAAGATGAACACGCTCGAAAAACTGCACGACTGCCTGCTGAATCTCGCGCCGGAAATCGTCATCCCCGAGCCCATCCGCGCACGCGCCGAAGTGCCGATCCGGCGGATGCTGGAACTCAGCAAGTGATCCGGCGGCTGCTCCTGCTCGCCGGTCTGCTCGCCGCCGGATGCAGGCCCGAGGCCGATCCCGCGGCGGCGACGCATGTGTTCTTCGCGCAGCTCGCCACGGGTCGTTTCGACGCGGCCTTTACTGGCTCGGCGCTCTTTTTTCGGACGGAACAAACCGCGCAGGAATTCGAGGCGACGGTGCGCGAGATGGGGCTCGCCGGCGCCGCGATCGTGAAGGAGGAGCCGCCGGCGATCACCCGCGGGACGGCAAAGTTGCGCGTCGAATTGCGCGCGGCGGATGGTCGCGAGTTTCCGCTCATCGTCACACTCACGCACGAACTCGGCGCGTGGCGTGTCTTCTCCGTGAAGTCGCCGATGAACATCGAAACCGGCGTTGCCGAAAACAGGTTCACGCGCATCGGTCGGCCGCCGGAAACGCACAGCGCGCTGGATCGTCCGGTGCCCGATGAAGCGGCGATCAAGACGATGACGACGGAGGCGATGCTTCAGTTTCACGACGCCATCCAGCAGCGGTCGTTCGAGGATTTTTACGAGGGAGTCGCGCGCGCCTGGCAGCGGCAGCTCACGCTTGGAATGCTGACGCGGACGTTTCAAGCATTCACCGACCAGCGCACCAATTTGTCCGCGATCCGCGACGTGGAAGCCGTGCTGACCCAGCCGCCGCGCCTCGACCCCGACGGCCTGCTCATTGTTTCCGGCACCTATGCCACCAAGCCGCACCGCGTCCGGTTCACGCTGAAGTTTTTCTACGAGATGCCGAGCTGGCGCGTCTTCGGGCTCGACGTGAATCTTTACAACTGAACGGCGCTCGCGCGTTGCGTCTGGAAGCGGCGCGACCTAAAGAGATGGCACTATGAAATCGTTCCTCTCCTTCGCTGCCGTCCTCACCTGCCTCGCCAGTCCGCTGTCCGCCCAAACCGCCGCACCCGCCGTCGCGGTGAAAAATGTGAGCGCGGATGACGCGGAAAAATTGCTCAAGGAGAAGAAGGAAATCGTGGTGCTCGATCTGCGGACCGAAACGGAATTCAAGGCCGGCCACATCGCGGGCGCGAAGAACATCGACTTTCTCGGCGGCGATTTTGCGAAGCAGATCGGCGCACTCGACAAGACGAAAACCTATCTCGTGCATTGCGGCTCGGGTCGGCGCAGCACGAAGGCGCTGGAAGTTTTCGAGGCGCAAAAAATTTCCTCGATCCTGCATCTAAACGAAGGCTTCAAGGCGTGGGAGGCCGCGGGGAAGCCGGTGGAAAAATGAAGCGAGCGTCCGGCAACGGGCGCTTTCCCCCAAACATGCAAACCAAACTCCCCTGGCTCTGCGCCGCGCTGCTCGGCGTCATCGGCTGGCTCATCGGTTACTCGATGAATTCGGAGCCTTCCGCCGCAGGTCCGGGCGCGACGGCAGCGGCGGCGATTTCCTCCAGCGGCGCGACGCCCGCCGCCGATCCCGAGACGGCGGCGATGGTGAAGGACTTCGAGCAATCCGCGGCGACGATCATGGAGGACATGAATCAAATGCGGCAGTCGCACCGGCTGTGGCAAATGGTCGAGCATCTTTCCGCCGCGGAAATGCCGGGCGCGCGCTGAACGCCGCGCTGCATCTCGATCCGCAAAAACGCTACCTGCTGGTGAACGGCCTCATCGCGCACTGGGCCGAACTCGATCCGCGCGCCGCCGTGCAATTCACGGCCAGTCTTTCCAAGGATCAGCAGTATGCGTGGGTCCGCTCGAACGCGCTCGCTGTCTGGGCCGACAAGGATTTCGACGCCGCCTCGCAATACGCGCTCACGCTCGCGCCGGGCAAGGAGCGCACCGACGCGCTCGGCGGCATCGCGACCGGGCTCGCGAAAAAAGATCCG
>JAYVRQ010000736.1:0-3081 GCA_043776145.1 Chthoniobacteraceae bacterium | reverse complement strand
TGCTCCGTCACCTTATCCGCATTTCCCAGCATCGCAGGTGCGTGCAGGAGCAACTCAGAGTGTTGGTGGATGCGCTTGAACGCCTCATCAATCTCGCGCGTCGCCGAACCCGAACGCTCCACCGCCGCACGGCTGCGCTGTGCCGTGCGCAATTCGGCAATCGCCACGGTGAGCTGACGGTTCGTTTTCGCGAGCTGTTCTTCCGCTTGGCGCCGTTCAGTGATCTCGCGCTGAAGCTGCTCATTCACCGCAGCCATAGCGGACGTTCGCTCCTTTACCCGGGACTCAAGCTCCGCATTGAGCTGCTCCGCGGCCACCTGGCCTCTCTTCCGCTCGATCGCATATTGGATCGAACGCAAGAGAAGGTGCATGTCCACATGCCCTTTTACGAGATAATCCTGTGCGCCTGCCTGGACCATCTCGATGGACATGGTCACGTCCGACACGCCACTCAGGATGACAATCGGCAGGGTCGGCGCAGCGGCATTGGTTCGGCGGAAAGTCTCCGCTCCATTGCTGTCGGGAAGGCTCAGATCCAGCAGGATAATATCCGGAATGGAACGTCCCAAGGCAGCAAGGCCGCTGCCAAGCGATGCCGCGGTGGTGACGGTGAATTTCGGGTATTCCGCAAATCCAAGCAGACGCCCAAGGAGTTCCGCGTGCTCTTTGTTGTCCTCGATGAGCAGAACTTTGATGGGACGATTCGTGATGGGCATCGGTGCTTCGGGTGTCGGTGCTGGATGGGTAGGATTTGCGCTGCGCGCAGTGCGGTTTTTAATCCAAAACGATTCCCCGGCACATTACAAGGCGTCGCTCGCAGGTCGTTCGGAGTCCCCTCGTGAAAGCTCGCTGCGTGCCGCGCTTGCGCAGCCGCCGATGATGATCACAGTTCCCGTGAGGTAGATCCACAGCAGCAGCGCCACCACACTTCCGAAGGTCCCGTAGAGCACGTTGAAATTCGTGACACTGCCCGCGTAGATGACGAACAGCTTCTGCAGCCCGCCGAGCGCCGCAGTCACCACCAGCGCCTCGATCCACACCTCGCGGATGATCGTCTTCCGCTGGGGCGCGAATTTGTAGAAAAGAATGAGGCTGTATGACAGCAGGAGCGGCGGCAGCAGGCCGCGGGCAAGCCGCACCATCAAGCCGCCGAGGCCGAAATCGAATGCAAATGCGTCCCGGTGGATGCTGTAGTATTTTTCAAAGCCATTCAGGATCGCAGGCACCAGCAGCCCGATCAGCAGGGCACTGGCGAGGACGCTCACCATGAGGAGGTTCTTCAGCGGCAGCCGCCACCAGCTATACTCATGCGTACCCCACGCACTGTTCACGGCGCGCACGAGCGAGTGAAAAAAGCGCAGCGAGGTCCACGTGAGAATCACGAATGAGATCAGCCCCGAGCCCAGCCGCGAATGCATAAATCCCCCGACCGTCGCACGGACCTGATCCGCGCTTCCCAAGTCCACGACGATGTACTGCGAGAGAAGGTCGAATATCTGATTCGTCGCCTGATCGCGATCACCGAGAAATCGGGTGCCGAGCGCGATGAGCAGCACCAGCAGCGGCAGGAGTGAAAACAAAGCGTAATACGCGAATGACGCGGCATGTTGCTCGCCGTCCGTTTCCACGTATTTCACGCTGGTCCGCCACAACACTGCCCACAGCCGTCCCATGCGATGCTTTCGCACGGCAGGTGGAGCGGGTGATTCAGACATTGCTGCGAAGATTCAAAGCGAATCCTCAGGCTAACGCGAAGCACATTCTCAACGGCGGCGCATCGCACGCACGGAACGAACGGAATCAGTTCCCCGGTCCACGACCGCGGGAAGGTCCGCCACCCCTGCTCGGGGCCTGGATGCGCGTCTTCACCTCATCGGGCAGGCTGCTTTGCGCGATCCATGCCTTCGCAGCCGGGGCATCCTGTTTCACCCAGGTCCGCACGACATTTTCCACCGCGCGCTGCTGGCGATCCTTGTCGGTGATGGCTCCCGCCCATGCGAGTGCCCCTTGCGGATCTTTCTGCGCCACGGCACCCGCGTAACTCTCGCGACTCCGATCCGCCTGAGGTGTTGCAGGAAGTTTCGTCATGAATGCCCCCGCTGCGGCGGCGTCCTTCTTCGCCCATTCGCCGACAGTCTCGGCCAAGGCGCGCGATTTCGGATCGCCTTCCGGCAGTGAGAGCGCCCAAGTGGCCGCTGCCGGGGCATCCTTTTCCGCAAATTTCCCCGCAAGCTGCGTGATGAGGCCGTCGCGCAATGACCCTTCGCCCATGCCATCAATCATGCTGCGCGCGCCGTCCAAGCCGCGCTGGCCGACGAGTTCGCTTGCGAGCGTGTCGAGCGTTCGGCTGTGACGGTCGAAAGTCTCTGTCGAGGCGACGCTGATCGCTTTTTCCAAATCCGTGTGGGCAAGTTGCGACAGCACGATCGAAAGCGGAGAATTTGAGAACCCCGGCGGGCCTCCGCGCTGCCCTCCATTATCCCCCGGCGATTCCTCTTTTTCTTTCCCATTTGCCTGAGCCCAAGCGATGGCCCCGCCGGCATCCGCGCGAGTCCACGTCTGCATGACGGTGCTGGTGCCGATCCATTTTTCTTCGCGGCCCTTGGTGTTCACGTAGGCGATTGCCCCCTTGGGATCGAGATGCGTGAATTTTTCCAAAATCATCGAATACTCCGTGAACCGCGCGCCACGTCCGAAGCCGTGATCGCCCCGGAGATTGATCGCGCCGAGCATAATTTTGAGATCCTCCGGGTCGCGCACCGCATCGAGGAGCCGCAGCAGCCCGTTCATGCGCACGATATTGTCCGGCTGCTCCATCAGTTTCTTGATCCACTTTTCGAGCGGCTGGCCATTCGTGATCCGCTCCACCGTGAGCGACCCGTCGCCCTCGCCCATCGAGAACTGCCCTTTCGTGCCGTTGGTGTTTCCTGTCGCGGCACTATCGCCTGGGGAGCGCGCACCACCGGCGGCGCGTTCAGCCGCGCGGGCAGCCTCATCATTGACCGCCGTCGGCGCTCCGATCCGCCCGATGCAGAATGCAATGGTTGCCGTGGCAAACCAGCCGAGGCCGACGACAATGGG
>JAYVRQ010000735.1:0-10485 GCA_043776145.1 Chthoniobacteraceae bacterium | reverse complement strand
TGCTCGCGGAGGAGACTGCGATGGCAGAGCAGAAAAAAATCTGGACGCTGCTGGAGCAGGAGCTTGCTGCGGCGCAGGCTGCGCCGAAGGACAACAAGCAGGGCCACGAGAAGAAGCTCGCGAGACTCGAGGGCAGCACGTTCGTGAATCAGCCGCAGTATTCCCACGCCACCGTGGACACCTCGGTCGCAAAGGACGTGCTCGGAAAAATCATCACCGGCATCACCACCGTGCCCGAGGGATTCAACATTCATCCGCGCGTGAAGACCTTCGTGCTCGATAAGCGCAGGCAGGCATTTGAGCGCGGAGAAGGCTTTGATTGGGCGACTGCCGAAGCCCTTGCATGGGGTTCGCTGTTGGTTGAGGGAAAGCATGTGCGCCTCAGTGGGCAGGACGTGCGTCGCGGCACTTTCAGCCAGCGGCACGCGTATTATTATGACGTGAATTCGCGGCAGCGCTGGTGCCCGCTCGACTTGATTGAGCCGGGCAAACAGGGGAAGCTCTGCATCTACAATTCGTTGCTCAGCGAAGCCGCCGTGCTCGGATTCGACTACGGCTACTCGCTGAACTACGAAAACATGCTTTGCCAGTGGGAGGCCCAGTTTGGCGACTTCGTGAATGGGGCACAGGTGATCATTGACCAATTCATCGTGAGTGCGGAGAGCAAATGGCAGAGGCCGAGTGGCATCGTGCTGCTGCTGCCGCATGGCTACGAGGGGCAGGGCCCCGAGCATTCCAGCGCGAGGCTCGAACGCTTCCTGCAACTCTGTGCGGAGGAGAATATCCAAGTCGCGAACCTCACGACTTCCGCGCAATATTTCCACATACTGCGCAGGCAGATGATGCGTGATTTTCGCAAGCCGCTCGTGCTCATGACGCCGAAGTCCATGCTTCGTCTCGACGCAGCGGCCTCGAAGCTGACTGATTTTACGGAAGGCCGTTTCCGCGAGGTATTCGACGGGACGGAGTGCCTGAACAGCAAGGCCGGGGATGTCACGCGCATTATTTTCAGCTCGGGAAAAGTCTTCCACGACCTAATCAAATTCCGCGACGAAAACCAGATCAGCCGCACGGCGTTTGTGCGCGTGGAGCAACTCTACCCGCTGCACGAACAGGCTCTCATGGATGCCGTGGCAAAATATCCGAAGGCGAAAAAATTCGTCTGGTGCCAGGAGGAGCCGGAGAACATGGGCGCATGGCGGTATATCGCGCCGCACCTGCGTCACATCGTGGGTCAGAGCCCATTTTACGCCGGGCGCGATGAGGGGGCGAGTACCGCAGTCGGATCGAAGAAGGTGAGCGACATTGAGCAGGCGCAGTTGGTTCGAAAGGCCTTCGAGGTCTGATCTGAATTCGAGCCGTCGCGAATTCGACGGAACCTTTTCATCCCGCGATGCGATGCAGATGGGGTCTGGGAAAAATCGAATAACCTGCTGGCGATTCGGTCGAATCCGGCATCCTGTCCATTTTGTAACAATGAAAACGCAACTTGTCCTCGCCAGTGCTTTGATCTTCGCCCTCTCCGGATGCGACCAAAAGAATCCCGCCGTCGAGGAACTCCAGCGGAAGAACGCGGAACTTCAGGCGAAGGTCGAGGAGCAGGAGCGAGCTGCGAAATTGAAAGTTGCCGAGGATCTAGCGGCGCAGCAGATGGCTACGAACGACGAGGCCGCCCGAAAACTCGCAGCGGATCGCGCCGCACTTGAGGCCCAGATGGCCCAACTCACCGCAGCGCAGAAGGCGGCGGAGGCCGAGCGTTTTCAACTGAGGCAGGAGGCTCTCAAGGCCGAGGAAAGGAGGATCGCGGAGGCCCGCGCGCAGTCTGCACGGCAGGCGGAGGAGGCTCGCGAACTTGCGCGCGTGCGAGAGGTGCGGCCTGTCGCAGTTCGAAGGACGCTCGACCTTTTTTACGACCAGCTGGATCCGTTTGGCAACTGGCTGGAAGTCGAGGGATACGGCTATGTCTTTCATCCGACCGTTGCGAGAGATCGCAATTGGCGTCCGTACATGGACGGCACTTGGCTGCGGAGTGATCAGGGATGGATTTGGAAATCCAACGAGCCTTTCGGCTGGGCGACGTATCATTACGGGCGCTGGAGTCGGCTGAACAACAGTGGATGGGTATGGGTGCCCGGCAGCGAATGGGCCCCGGCGTGGGTCGCCTGGCGCTCGAATGAGGAATACATCGGCTGGGCACCGCTGCCGCCGGAGGCATACAGCGCGAATGGATTTAATTTTGCCGTGGACGATTATTTCGACATCGGCGCGGGCAGTTATCTTTTCGTGACTCAGCGCAATTTCACCGGCGGAAATTCGTACGTCGGGCGATGTATTGATCCGGAGCGAACTGGAAGGATCGTCGCGGAGACTGAGAACGTGACGGATGTCAGTTACCGGCAGGTGAATCAGCAGACGGTGATTGTAAATGAGGGCCCTGTCCTCGCCACTGCGGGTGGGGCGGGAGCGGCACCTTTTCCGACATACAGAGTGCAAAGGATCGAAGCAGGGAGCGCGCGCGAACACCCGACGGCAACCGCTGCGGGAGTGCTGTCCATTTTTGCGCCGGCGCTGCTTCATCAGTTGCAGGCGAAACCTCGGCAGGTGACATCCCGTGAGCCCTATGAGGTGAACAGGGGATGGAAGGAATTGCCGCCTGATATGCAGGTCCGGATCCGCGAAAAAAATGCGCTCGAGGCACGCCAACTTGAGGAGCGGCAGCGCTCCGGTGCAATCGCGCGGCCTGCGCCGCCAGCGCCGCTTAATGCACCGACGGGTCCTGCGGCGCCGCTTCCGCCAAGGCCCCGCGATGTGCGCGGAGATCCAAAACCGGGCGGGGCTCCAACCGAGCCGGGAGGTCTTCGGCCGCGGCAGCCGGCACCTGCCGCTGTTGTGCCGCCGACGGCGCCAGTTCCTGCGCCGACGATTGCGCCTTTGCCGGTTGAGAAACCTGAGCGCAAAAAGCCAGGCGTGACACCGGGATTGAAGCCCCCGATTGCCCCGCCAGTGCCCGCGCCCGCGCCGACTGTTTCACCTGCACCGGTCATCAAGCCTGAGCGCAAGAAGCCCGAAGTCGCGCCGGCCGTCAAACCGGATTCCAAGCCGGCAATTATTCCGCCCGTTTCAACGCCAGTGCCGACGGTACCGCCTGCTCCCGTGACAACACCGAAGCCCGGACCATCAGTGGTTCCGCCAGTTCAGATACGCGCGACAGAAGTGCCGCCTGCCCCGGTCTCCAAACCCGCACAAGTAACAGCGGTGGTCGTGCCCGTCCCGGTTCCTGCGAATCCATCTGCGCCGGTCACGATTTCGGAACCAAAGCCTGTCGTGCCACCTCCGCCTCCTCGGCCAGAGCCTGTCATTTCTCCGTCGCCGGTGATCAAGCCTGAACCCAAGGCTCCGCAGATTATCCCGGTTGCGCCTTTTGTCGTGCCTGCGCCGAAGCCCGCGATTATCCCTGCGGCCCCCGCGCCTGCCCCAATCATCACGCCTGAACGCAAGCCGGTGCTCGTCCCGCCCATGCCCGTGAACGTGTCCGATCCGAAACCAACAATCATCCCTGCGGTTCCATTGCCCACGCCGCCTCCGGTGCCCGGTGACCTCCGCAAGCCGGGTGCGCCGTGATGTTTTACGCAGTATGCGGAGAGTTTTGAGAGTGCAGTCCTGCCGACTTCTGCGAGCGAAGTGATGAAGGCGGAATTTTTCGCAATGCCAATGATGCGCTTGTCAGCGTGCCGACGATGCTGCTTTTATCCGCGCCTGTTTCTTTCAAATCCCATTCATGAGTCTCGAAATCAAAATCCCTGCGGTCGGTGAGTCAGTAACGAGTGGCTTGATCTCGGCATGGCTGAAGAACGACGGCGACACCGTGAGCAAAGGTGATGCATTGCTCACGCTGGAGACGGACAAGGTCTCGACGGAAATTACGGCGGATGCGGCGGGCATTTTGCGCATCAAGGCGGCAGCCGGTGCCGAAGTGAAAATCGGCGAGGTCGTTGCCGTGATCGAGGATGCCGCACCCGGCGCAACTGCATCGGCAAAGCCTGCCGCCGAAAAGTCGCCCGAGGCCAAACCTGCGAGCAAGGCCGCAAAGACTGAGGTCGCTCCTGCGCCTGCACCTGTTGCTTCCGCGGCCACGAGCATCGCAGCAGCCGCGAGCACTGCCGCGAGTGCTGCGGTCGCCGCCGCGAATCAATCGCTGGCGGTCGTTTCCGAAAATGTCGCGTCGGCTCGTGAGGCACGCGTGACGCGCAAAAAGATGTCACCGCTTCGCCGGAAAATCGCCGCGCAGCTTGTGATGGCGCAGCACACGGCGGCGATTCTCACCACGTTCAACGAGGCTGATATGTCCGCGGTGATGGCGCTGCGCAAGGCGATGGGCGAAGACTTTCAGAAACAGCACGGCATCAAGCTCGGCTTCATGTCGTTTTTCATCAAGGCCGTTGTGGCCGCGCTGAAAGCTGTGCCGCAAGTGAACGTGCGTGTGGAGGGCGACGATCTCGTGCAAAACAATTTCTATGACATCGGCGTCGCCGTCGGCACAGAGCGCGGACTGATGGTGCCTGTGGTGCGCGACGCGCATCGCAAGTCGTTTGCAGAAATCGAGCGCGATCTGGTTGGCTATGCGGTGAAGGCGCGCGAGGGGCGCATCGGCATGGACGACCTCTCCGGCGGCGTCTTCACGATCAGCAATGGTGGCATCTATGGGAGTCTGCTGAGCACGCCGATTCTGAATCCGCCGCAGAGTGGCATCCTCGGCATGCACAAGATTCAGGAACGGCCCATCGTCGTGGAGGGAGCGATCGTCATTCGCCCCATGATGTATCTCGCGATGAGCTACGATCACCGGGTCGTGGACGGGCGCGAGGCCGTGACCTTCCTCGTGCGAGTGAAGGAAGCCATCGAGCAACCGTCGCGATTGCTGCTGGAAGTATGACCCGCGCGCACCTCGCGCGATGAAAGATCCCGCCCGCCTTGCAGCGGCGCTGCAATGCGCGACATCGGCGTTACTCGCGGAATTGAATGCAGCCGGACACTGGACCGGGGAGCTTTCCAGCAGCGCGCTTTCCACGGCGACCGCAGTCGTGGCGCTCACAAAAGTGGATGCAATGCGTCATGCGAAACTCATCGGCGGCGGACTGCGATGGCTCGCTGAAAATGTGAACGCCGACGGCGGATGGGGCGACACGACGCTGAGCAAATCGAACATCTCAACCACCGCGCTATGCTGGGCGGCATTCGGCGCGGCGAATGCAGACAGCGATTTTGCGTCCGTCGTTGCAAATGCGGAAACGTGGCTCCACACAGCGTGCGGGGAATCGAGAAAGAGTATCCCGCCGAGTGAGGCGATTTCGGATTCTCGGGTCGCGGGAAACTCATGGCGCACGGAGAGACTTCCGGCGGCCATCGCCCGCCGTTACGGAAAGGACCGCACTTTCTCCGTGCCGATTCTCATGACGCTCGCCCTTTCCGGGCGTCTTGGAACGCAAGGCTGGCGGATGATTCCAAAGCTGCCCTTCGAGCTTGCCGCGGTGTCGCACAGATTCTGGGGCGCGCTGCGCCTGCCGGTGGTGAGCTACGCTCTGCCGGCGCTGATCGCGATAGGGCAGGCGATCCATCATCATGCGCCAACGCGAAATCCACTCACGCGCCTGTTGCGCAGCCTGACTCAGAAGAAGACGCTGCGCGTGCTGGAAACGCTCCAGCCCCCGAACGGCGGCTTCCTGGAGGCGACGCCGCTCACTTCATTTGTCGCGATGAGTCTGGCCTCAATGGGACTTGGAACACACGTCGTCGCGCAGAAAGGCGCGGCTTTTCTCGCGGCTTCCGTTCGGCCAGATGGAAGCTGGCCGATTGATACAAATCTGGCGACATGGACCACGACGCTGGCGATCAAGGCGCTTGCCCATCAACCGTCCGAATTCGCACCGGCCTTGCGCCGATGGTTGCTTGGGCAACAATGGATCAGCGAACATCCGTACACGCACGCCGCTCCCGGCGGATGGGCATGGACCGATCTGCCTGGCGGTGTGCCCGACGCGGACGACACGGCGGGCGTGATCCTTGCGCTTAAGCATCTCGGTCCGATTGACAATGAGACTCACCGCGCCGCGCTCGCGGGCGTGCATTGGCTCCGCGGTTTGCAAAATCGCGACGGCGGCATTCCGACATTCTGTCGCGGGTGGGGAGCGCTGCCCTTTGATCGCAGTTCGCAGGATCTCACGGCGCACGCCCTTCGTGCGTGGAATGCATGGCGCACGGAGGTGGACCCGAGCGGGCGTCCTGCGCTGGTGCGCGCCATGAGTCGCGGGCTCGGCTATCTCATGCGGACGCAGCGCGAGGACGGCGCATGGATACCGCTATGGTTTGGAAATGAGCACGCGCTGCATGATGAAAATCCGCTCTACGGTACGGCGCACGTCGTCATCGCACTCCGCGAGCTTCACGAATCCGGCATGATGCCTGCGATGGCTCCGGCTGCGCGCGGCGCGGCTTGGATTGCATCGTCTCAAAATGAGGATGGCGGGTGGGGTGGAGTGCGTGGCGTTCCATCGAGCGTTGAGGAGACTGCGCTCGCCATCGAGGCACTCGCCGGCACATCGCATGAGGCCAGTGTGGAGTGCGGGATCGAATGGCTCATCGCGCGAGTGGAATCCGGGAAGTGGAGGGAGCCTGCGCCGCTCGGGTTCTACTTTGCGCGGCTCTGGTACCACGAGCGGCTCTATCCGATTATCTGGACGGTGTCGGCGCTGGGGCGCGTCAGTCGAGTGGCGAGAAGCTAAGGCGAAAAGGATGTTCAGTCTGCGCAGCCGGAGCGGAAGGGATCTCTGGCGTCAAAATTGATTTGCGAACCGCTTTTGCCTTGCTGACGCAAGGCGCTTGCGCGCGGTCCGTTGTTTACAATTCGCGCAAGTTGCATACTTTAAGCTCATAGGGATCGCTAAGACCCCGCCCGTGACCAAAACAAATCTGATTTTGATCGCAGTAGCGCTCGGTGTGAGCGCAAAAGACGAGGGAGCTTTCGCCTCTGACTTCAAGAAGGATGTCCTGCCGGTGCTGGAAAAATATTGCCTGAGCTGCCACGACGACACGGCAAAAGGTGGCGTTAATCTTGAGGCTCTTTCAAAGGATGATGCGTTCTGGCGCGAGCCGAAGACGTGGGAGAAGACCTTGAACGCGATGCGTGATGCTTCGATGCCTCCGGCGAAAAAAGAGCAGCCCAAGCCTGATGAACGCGCGCTCGTTGCCACATGGCTTTCTGCGGCGCTCGATAATCCCGATCCCGAGAAAGTGCCGAGCGATGTCGGGCGCAGCGTGCTGCATCGTCTCAGCCGCTTGGAATACAACAATACCGTGCGCGATCTGTTCGGCGTGGACTCTCATCCTGCAGACCGCTTTCCGCCGGACGGCGGCGGCGGTGGGGGATTCGATAACAACGCTTCGACCCTTTTCGTCCCTCCGATCCTGATGGAGAAGTATCTCATCGCGGCGAGCGAAATTGTGGAGGCCGCAAAGCCGGACCTGATTTTTCACATTCGTCCGCGGGACGGAAATGATGAGCACGCCGCGGCGCGTGAAAATCTCGCGTGGCTTGCGAGCCGCGCATTCCGCCGGCCTGTGGCGGACGACGAGATCAACGGAGCGATGACGCTTTTCGACACGATCCTTTTGCAAGGCGAGAAATGGGACGATGCGATGCGCCACAGCGCTCGCGTGCTCCTCGTCTCCCCGTCGTTCCTATACCGCACCGAGCAGGATCGTCCCGGCCTGGTGGCGCAGCGGGTGAGCGATTGGGAACTGGCTGCGCGGCTCAGCTATTTCCTCTGGTCCACGATGCCCGATGAGCCGCTGTTCGCGCTTGCTCGCGATGGAAAGCTGTCGGAGCCCGCGACGTTCGAGGCGCAAGTGCGGCGAATGCTCAAAGATCCGAAGGCGCGGACGCTCGCGGAGAATTTCGCAAGCCAGTGGCTGCGCACACGCGAGATATGGTCGGCTGAACGGCCTTCCAATGAAACGCAGCCGGAGTTCACCACCGTCCTCCGCGAGGCGATGGCAGAGGAGCCGCTTGTGTTTTTTCAAGCGATGCTGCGCGAGAACCGCCCGCTCACGGAATGCCTCGATGCCGACTATACTTTTGTGAACAGTGAGCTCGCAAAATTCTACGGAATCGAGGGCGTCGAGGGCGACGGCTTCCAGCGTGTTTCCCTTTCGGATTGTAATCGCGGTGGCGTAGTCACGATGGCAGGCGTGCTCACGCTCACGAGCTATCCGCGTCGCAGCAGTCCCGTGCTGCGGGGTAAGTGGGTGATGGAGGAAATCCTCGGCTCGCCGCCGCCGCCAGCGCCGCCGATGATCAAGAGCTTGCCGACTTCCGACAAGGGGCGCAACGGGCTCACGTTCCGCCAGCAGCTCGAGGTCCACCGCAATCGAGCTGAGTGCGCGTCGTGCCACAAGACGATGGATCAGCTCGGCTTCGGCCTGGAGAATTTCAGCCCGGTCGGTTCGTGGCGCGACACAGTTGCCAATCTCCCCGTGGATGCTTCGGGCGAACTTCCCGATGGCAGCAAGTTCACCGGCCCGGTCGAGCTGAAGCGGCTGCTCGTGAACCGTCGGGATGAATTCACGCGGAATATCGCCGAGCGGATGTTCAGCTACGCGATGGGCCGCGGAGTCGAGCAGACGGACTGGCTCGCCATCCGGCAGATCGCGCAGGCCGTCGCGCGGGACGGATACCGCTCGCAGAGTCTCGTGCTGGAGATTGCACGCAGCATGCCGTTCCAATTTCGCAGACCTGCCGAAGTGCAGGCGACCGTATCCACCCCATGAAAACGAACATCACCCGTCGCACCATGCTGAAGGGAGTCGGCGCGATCCTCGCGCTTCCCGTGCTCGAAGCCATGCTCCCGGCATCCACCGCGCAGGCGCGTCTGCCCGTTCGCATGGCGCACCTCTACATGCCGAATGGTGTGCATCCCGACATGTGGACGCCATGCGGGACGGGCGGCGGCTTCGAGCTGTCGCCGACACTCGCCCCGCTCGCGAATGTGAAGGACGAAATCCTCGTGCTCAGCGAGCTGTGGAATGCCGCGAGCAATGTCGGTGACGGGCACTACGTGAAGACGAGCGGCTACCTGACCAGCACGACAATCACTCACACGACTGGCGACGACCTGAATAGCAACGGCATCTCGATGGATCAGGTCGCCGCAAAACGGATCGGCAACCTGACGCCGCTGCCTTCGCTGGAGCTGGGCATCGAGCCACCGGCGACTGGCGTGGATACAAACGTCGGTTACACACAGCTCTATGGCGCACACATTGCGTGGAGCCAGCCGACCACTCCGCTTGCGAAGGAAATCAACCCGAAGCTCGCTTTTGAGCGCCTCTTCCGCCCGAAGCCAGTCACGAACCGTGAAACCGCTGAGCTTGCCGCGACGCGCGATCGCAGCGTGCTCGATCTCGTCGCCGCCGATGCAAAACGACTCCACCAAAAACTCGGCTCCGGCGACCGCGCAAAACTCGAAGAGTATCTCGAAAGTGTCCGCGCCGTGGAGCGCCGCATCGAATGGGATGCAAAGCGGCAAAGCGAAACTGCAATGTCCGACCCCGCTGCTCGCGCCGCGGTGGGCGAACTTGGCCGGCGCATTGATGCTTACTCCGATCCCGCAAAGCTGAGTGAGCGGGCCGGCAATCACACCGAGCATACGCGCCTCATGCTCGACCTCATGGCGCTTGCATTTTGGACCGACGCCACGCGTATCTCGACGTTCATGTTTGGCAATGCGGTGAGCGGACGCAGCTTTGCATTTCTGGGCGGCGGAATCGGTGGCCATCACGAGATGTCGCATCACGAAAACAAGGCCGAAAAACTCGCGCACTATCAGAGCATCAACCGGTGGCACATCGAGCAGTACGCCTACTTTATCGAGAAGCTCCGAGGCATCCGCGAAGGCGGCGGCACACTCCTCGATCAGTGCATGATCGTCTTCGGCGCAGGCATGAGGGACGGCAACGCGCACAGCCCGAAAAATCTTCCCATCATCCTCGCCGGACGCGGCGGCGGCACTATCGCCACAGGTCGCCATATCGTCCACGAACCTGGGACACCGCTCGCCAATCTCTGGCACTCGATGCTCAACCGCGTCGGCGCCCCCGTGGAGCGTTTCGCCGACAGCACTGGCGCGCTGAAGGGCTTGGATGATCCGAGCTTCGCAGGGGCCGCGTGAGAGGAAGTCGTCAGTGCTTAGAGCGTTTTAAGTAAAACTGTAGCCGCATTCCGAGTTCAGAGTTCCAAGTTCCAAGTTCAGCCCGCCGCAGGCGTGTGGCAAACTGGGATGCGCCTCGGACATGGCCAAGCCGCTGCGCGGAGCCGAACTTGGAACTTGGTACTAATACCATATTTTCAAATTAAAACGACATTGCATTTTTCTGCGTAGCGTTTAGTTGGGAGAGGAGCCAGTCGCGACCGATGAGGCGGAGGACGGCTTT
>JAYVRQ010000734.1:0-3083 GCA_043776145.1 Chthoniobacteraceae bacterium | reverse complement strand
CGGTACCGCCACTGACAACAATCCCTTCGGCATGGATTCGATAGCGTGTTTGGAATCGCGCCCAACGCCCCGGTGCAAACCGCGTGACACCGCTTCGCCGCGCGCCGTAGATTCGCGGTCTTTCGCCATGCCGCTGATTTCCAAAGACCAGATCGCCGACCTTTTCGAGTCCATCGCGCAGATGCTGGAGTTGAAGGGCGAGGGCGTGTTCAAGGTGCGCGCCTATCAGAATGCGGCGCGGGCGCTGGAGACGTGGCCGGGGGATTTGGCGAAGGCGGTGGCGGAGGAGAAACTCGGCGAGATTCCGGGCGTCGGCGAGGCCATCGCGAAGAAGATCGCGGAACTCGTGACGACGGGGGAACTCGCGTATTTCGAGAAGCTGAAGGCGGAGTTTCCGCCGGGGATTTTTGAGATGTTCGACGTGCAGGGAATGGGGCCGAAGAAGATCAAGGCGGTGTGGGAAAAGCTGGGCGTGACGACGGTGGAGGAATTGGAGAAAGCCTGCGCGGACGGGCGCGTGGCGGAGTTGCCGGGCTTTGGCGAGAAGACGGCGAAGAAAATCATCGAAGCGATCGAGGCGCGGAAGAAATTCGCGGGGCGCTTCAAGCTCGGCGACATCGCGCAGGATGCGGAATCGCTGATGGACGACTTGCGCAGCCATCCCGATGTGAATCGCGTGAATGTGTGCGGGAGCTATCGGCGGCGGAAGGAAATCGTGGGCGATCTCGACTTCCTCGTTTCCACGAAGGAACCGGCGGCGGTGTCGGATTTTTTTGTGAAGCACGAGATGGTGGAGAGTGTCATCGCGCACGGGCCGACGAAATCGAGCGTGCGGCTGAAATCAGGCATCCAGGCCGATCTGCGCGTGGTGAAGGATGAGGAGTTTCCCTTTGCGCTGAACTACTTCACGGGGTCGAAGGAGCATAACATCATCATGCGCCAGCGGGCGCTCGCGCGCGGGTGGACGCTGAACGAATACCGGCTCGGCCCGCTCGATGACACGAAGACCAAGCCGCCCGTGATTCGCGAGGAAGCCGAGCTGTATCAGGCGCTCGGGCTGGATTACGTGGAGCCGGAGTTGCGCGAGGATCGCGGGGAATTCGCGGCGGCGGAAAAGCACACGCTCCCGCGTTTGATCGAGAAGGAGAATTTGCGCGGGACGTTTCACAATCACACGACGGCGAGCGACGGGCGCGCTTCGCTCGCCGACATGGCCGCTGCGGCGGAGGAACTCGGGCTGCAATATCTCGGCATCGCGGATCACTCGAAGTCGTCCTTTCAGGCGCACGGCCTCGATGCCGATCGGCTGCTCGCGCAGATCGCGGAAATCCGCGCGCTGAACGAGGCGCACGGGCCGGGCTTCAAGATTTTCACCGGCAGCGAGGTGGATATTTTGAAAGACGGCTCGCTCGATTTTCCCGACGAAATCCTCGCGCAACTCGACTACTGCGTGGCGAGCGTTCACAACGTCTTCAACCTGCCCGAAGCCGAGATGACCGCGCGCATCATCCGCGCGATCTCGAATCCCCACGTCACGATGCTCGGGCACCTCACCGGACGCCTCCTGCTCTCACGCGAGCCTTACGCCGTGGATATTCCCGCGATCATCGAAGCCGCCGCCGCGACGGGCACGATCATCGAGCTGAATTGCAGCCCGTGGCGGCTCGACATGGACTGGCGCTGGTGGCCGCTCGCGAAGGAGAAAGGCGTGAAGTGTTCGATCAATCCCGACGCGCATCACACCGCGCAACTCGACCATCTCTGGTTCGGCATCGGAGCCGCGCGCAAAGGCTGGCTCACGCGGGACGACGTGGTGAACACGCTGCCGCTCGGCAAAATCGAAGCCGTGCTCGGGACGAAACGCCGGCGTTCCAAGTGATGCCTTTCGTCATCGCCGTCATCGCACTGCTTGCCTACCTGCTTGGGTCGATTCCGTTTGGACTGATCGTCGGGAAATCGCAGGGGATCGACGTGCGCGAGCATGGGAGCAAGAACATCGGTGCGACGAATGTTTGGCGCGTGATGGGCAGGAAGTTCGGGCTGATGACGTTTGCGTGCGATTTGGGGAAAGGGTGGGCCGCGGTGCTGCTCGGGCAGTGGATCGCGGCGCATTGGGCGGTGACGGTGGAGTTGCCGCATTTGAAGCAGCGCATTGATTTTTTCGATGCGGGATACGCGGGGATCACGGCGGCGATCGGCTGCATTCTCGGGCATAATTTTCCGGTGTGGTTGCGCTTCAAAGGAGGGAAGGGCGTGGCGACTTCGCTCGGCGTGATCTTCGGGATGATGCCGCTGGCGGCGCTCATCGTGTTCGCGATTTGGGGCGTCGTGTTCAAGGTGTCGCGCTATGTTTCGCTCGCGTCCCTCGTGGCGGCGGTGGCGCTGCCGGTCACGGTCATCGGGCTGATGTTCGCGGGGCAGGTTCGCGGGTGGGCTTACTTTTATTTTGCGTGCGTGGCGGCGATCCTCGTCGTCCGGCGGCATCGCGAAAATATCCGGCGGCTTGTTGCGGGGACGGAAAATCGCTTTGGTGCGCCGAAAGCCACGGCTCCAGAAAAACCACCCGCGCCATGATGCAAACGATTCTTTTTCAACGCAGAGACGCAGAGACGCAGAGGACGCGGAGAAAAGCGACGCCCGAAGTATTCCACCTCTGCGTCCTCTGCGCCTCTGCGTCTCTGCGTTTTTCCATCACATGAGCTTTCAAAATATCGGCATCGTAGGCGCGGGCGGGTGGGGCACGGCCCTCGCGCTCGTGCTCAGTGAAAGCGGCGTCCCAATCACGCTTTGGGGACACGACCCGCGCGAGATCGCCGCCATCACCGAGAAACGCGAAAACGTCATCTACCTCCCCGGCGTCCCGCTGCCCGCCTCTTTCCGATACACGAGCGATTACGCCGGGCTCGCGACTTGCGATCTGCTCGTCCTCACCACGCCGTCGAAGGCGACGCGCGAGGTTTCCGCCCGGCTGGCCGGGAGCCCCGTGCGCGACGACGCGATCCTGCTCACCTGCACGAAAGGCGTCGAGCGCGGCACCGGGCTGCGCATGAGCCAGCTCGTCGCGGAGGCTTTTCCCCGGCATC
>JAYVRQ010000733.1:0-3086 GCA_043776145.1 Chthoniobacteraceae bacterium | reverse complement strand
AGCACGTCACGTTATCCTCCACCTCGATGTCGTGGAATTGCCCGAGCTGGCAGAAGCCGCGCACGCGCGACGGCATCCCGCAGAGCCATTGCAACATGTCGAGCTGGTGCAGGCATTGATTCAACAGCACGCCGCCGCCCTCGCCTTTCCAAGTCGCGCGCCAGCCGCCGCTCGCGTAATACGCCTCGGTGCGAAACCAGTCGGTGATGATCCAGTTCACGCGCACGAGCTTGCCAAGTTCCTCCTCGATCAGTTTGCGGATCTTCAAATACCGCGGCTCGACCCGCATCTGAAACATCCCGGCGAAGACCTGCTTCGGATGCGCGCGCGCCACGGCACACAGCCGCTCGGCGTCCGCCTTGTGCGCAGAGATCGGCTTCTCGATCATCGTATGCAGGCCCGCTTCCAGCGCCTCGATGCCGAGCGTCGTGTGGAGAAAATGCGGCGTCGCCACCACGATCGCGTCGATTTTTCCCGAGCGAATCATTTCCCCGCAATCCGCGAAAGTCGCGATGCCCCGCGCCGCGAACGGTTCGAGATTCGGCGTGTGCGCGTCGCTCACCGCCGCGAGTTCGCAGCGCGCGATTTTCCCATCGAGCAGGTAGCCGGTGTGGAATTTGCCGATGTTGCCGAGACCGACGATGCCGAGACGAACTTTGGACATGGAAGAAGTGTGCTTGAAAATGGAACGAGCGCGCAGATTCGCTGGCGGCGAAAAGCGGCGGCAAGCTCTTTCTGCGCCGCGATGCTTGCCGCATCCCGTTTGCGCGCCTAAAGGTTCCGCTCTTTTTCCCTATGAAAGTTTCACTCAACTGGCTCCGCGAACTCGTCGAACTTCCACCGACCGTCCCCGCGCTCGTCGATCTCCTCACGCTTGCCGGCGTCGAAGTCGAAGGCGTCGAGACACGCGGCTGCGCGATCCCGAATGTCATCGTCGCGCAGATCAAGGAATCCGTGCCGCACCCGAACGCCGACCGGCTCAGCGTGTGCCAAGTCGATGACGGCTCCGGCTCCGATCGCCAGATCGTCTGCGGCGCGAAGAATTACCGAGTCGGCGACAAAGTCCCGCTCGCGCTGCCCGGCGCAAAGCTCGGCCCCGACTTCACCATCAAAGTCGGCAAACTGCGCGGCGTAGAATCGCGGGGGATGATGTGCAGCGCGAAAGAACTCGGCCTCGCGGAAGACGTGGAGGGTCTGCTGATCCTTTCACCCGAGGCAAAAATCGGCACGCCCATCGGCGAACTTTTTCCCGGCGACACGATCCTCGATTTGGAAATCACACCGAATCGCGCGGACCTGCTGAGCGTCAACGGCATTGCCCGCGAAATCGGCGCGCTGACGAACAAGCCTGCGCGACTCGTCGCGCCGAAAGACCTGCCGGAGTTATCGCCAGCCGGCAATACGATCGCGATCACCGCCGCCGCCGAGTGTCCGTTTTACACCGCGCGCAAAATCAGCGGCGTGAAAGTCGGTCCGTCACCCGAATGGTTGCGAACGAAAATCGAGGCTGTCGGCCTGCGCCCGATCAACAACATCGTGGACATCACCAACTACGTGATGCTCGAACTCGGCCAGCCGCTTCACGCCTTCGACGCCGCGAAGCTCGATGGTGCGCTCAATGTCCGGCTCGCGCGCGACGGCGAGGAGTTCCTCGCACTTGATGGGAAAAGCTACCGCCTCGCTGCGAATCATCTCGTTATCGCCGATGCGCGCAAGGCCGTGGTGATCGGTGGTGTGATGGGCGGAGAGGAAACCGGCGTGACTGCGGCGACGACCGACATCTGGCTTGAGAGCGCGTATTTCCAACCGCAGAGCATCCGGCGCACATCGCGCCAACTCGGGCTGTCGAGCGATTCGAGCTATCGGTTCGAGCGGGGCGTGGACGTCGCAGGCGTGGTCACTGCGAGCCAGCGTGCGGTCGAGTTGATCGTGGAGATGGCGGGTGGAACACCCGAGGTGCTGCATTTCGGTCCGCAGGGATCGCAGGTTCATTCACGGACTGAGATGGAAGTGCATGGCGAACTACCGTCGGTCACGGTCGGATCACGCAGTGTCAGACTCCGCTACGACCGCGTGAACATGCTGCTCGGCGTGGTCATCCCGGTCGCGCGAGTGGATGAAATCCTGATCGGTTTCGGACTCAGAAAATCTGAGAGCGGTTGGGAAGTGCCGTCCTTTCGCCCGGACCTCACGCGCGAGGTCGATCTCATCGAGGAAATCGCGCGCGTGATCGGCATGGATGCGATCCCCGCGCGGACGCAGGCGCGCTTTGCTCCAGCGAGCGAGACGGACCGCGCTTACGATCGCGCGATGGCGTTGCGGCTGGCGTTTGTTGCGCAGGGTTTGCACGAGGCGCGCAGTCTTACGCTGGTTCCCGGGGAGCCGCGCGGGGCGGCTTTCACGCAGACTTCGACGGGCAGCTTTCAGCGCGTGAAGAATCCGATGATCGACGATCAAGTCGTGTTGCGTCCAAACCTGCTGCACGGGCTGCTCGATGCGGTCGCTCGGAATATTCGCGCGGGAGCAAAGAGCATCCGGCTTTTTGAAATCGGGCGCGTTTTTTCCACGATCCAGCCGGAGGAATTTTCGCACGCGGCGCTCGTGCTCAGCGGACCGGTGAGCGAACGCTCGTGGCGCAACGGCGAGGGGCGTGATGCGGATCTCTTCGATCTGAAGGGCATCGTGATGGCGGCGCTCGGTGACGGGACGACTTTCGAGCCCGAGGAAAATCCGGCGCTCGCGCTTTCGATCTGCATCAAAGTCGCCGGTCAGCCCGTCGGCCTTGCGGGTCAACTCTGGCCTGCGGATGCGCGTGCGCTCGATGCGGCTGCGCCCGTGCTTTTCGCCGAACTCGATCTCGCCGCGCTCGCGAAAGCGCAAGGTGCCGATCTCGCGAAAAAGTATCGCGAGATTCCGCGCTTCCCCGCGACGGCGCGTGACATCGCGATGCTCGCGCCGATCTCACTCCCGCACGAGCAAGTCGCGGCGACACTCGCGAAAGCCAGCGAGCCGCTGCTCGCGGGCGTCGAACTGTTCGATGTCTTCACCGACGCGACGGGGGCCAAGGTGCCCGCCGATCAGAAGTC
>JAYVRQ010000732.1:0-10500 GCA_043776145.1 Chthoniobacteraceae bacterium | reverse complement strand
CCGCACCCGCCGCCGTCTTCGCCGGAGCGACCACGGAGCCCCAGCCGCGCCGCATCTGCGCCGTCGTGCCGGGGAAGCCGGAGAACGTCACCAGCCCGCCGAGACGCACCGTTTCGTTCGCGCCACTCACGAGTTTCACCGCCATCGGCACCGGCAGATTCGCGGGCCACGCGGCGGGCACGATCACTTTCAAAGTCTGCCCCGCGAATGCCGACGGCGCATCGTTCACCGTCTTGTATGGCGTGTGCGGCGGGATGCCGTCTTCCGAGCCGGGATCCTGCCCCGCGCGGCGCTCCGTATCGCGCAGGACAAAGCGAACCAACGCCGTACTCACCACCGCATTCGTTGTGTTGTCGCGGCTCGTCGCGGCGACTTCGTGGTAGCAGCGTTCCATCCGGTTTGAAATCGTCTTCGCCACGCTGACCGGCAGCGCCACGCCATCCAGCGTGGCGACCGTCGTGGTATTCGCCGTCGTATCGGCGACCACGGTGAAGGTGATCGTGTCGGTGTATTTTCCCTTATCGGCGATGCCGGTGAAGGTGATCGCAGCGAAGCTGGGGAAAGCGGTGGCAGTGAGGAGGACGAGGAGAGGATAAGCGCGCATGGGTGAAGTGGGAGGCTGCCACAATGGCACGCGGATCGTGCGATGGATACTGACAGTCTTGTTAAATGTCCGTTGCCCGCCGCGATGAATCATGCGACTCCTTTTCCACGATGAAAAAGTCTCCCCGCCAGTTTCTCGCGCTCCTTGCCGTCCTCCTGTTTCTCACCGCCTTTGAGCGGGCCGGGGCGCAGGTTTATATCTCCGAATTCCTCGCCGACAATCAGACCAATGCCAAGGTCGATGAAGACGGCGATCATGCGGACTGGATCGAAATTTGGAATTCCGGCGTGAGCGCCGTCAGCCTGAATGGCTGGTATCTCACGGACGACTCCGGCGACCTGCGCAAGTGGCAGTTCCCCGTGACGACGCCAGTGGTGAGCCTCGCGTCGGGCGCGCGGATCGTCGTGTTTGCCTCGAACAAAAACCGCAAGCTCGACATCACGAAGCTGCACACCAGCTTCAAGCTCGCCAAGAACGCGGGCAGCTACCTCGCGCTCGTGCGGGCGGACGGGCTCACGGTCGAGCACGCCTACGCCAGCTACCCGCAGCAAGTGCAGGACATCGCATATGGCATCACGGTGCTCACATCCACGCAGACGCTGGTGGCCGCGGGAGCTGCGGGTAAGGCGCGGGTGCCCACGTCCGCGGCGGATTTCACCTCCCTCGCGGGCTGGAATACCAACCCGGCCTTTGACGACAGCGCGTGGCAGGCCGGCGTGTCGGGATTTGGCTACGACACGCTGGGCGCGGGCGCGGGGAGTATCAATTCGCTAATCGGTGCCGGTGGGAATTTGCAGGCGTCCATGTATCTGGTGAACTCGACCGCGCTCGTCCGCTTCGTTTTTAACATCGTGGATCCCACCGCGATTTCCTCGCTCAAGCTCTCGTTGAAATACGACGATGGCTTCAACTGCTACGTGAACGGCCATCTCATCCAGCAAAGTTTTTCCGGCGGCACCGCGTGGAATTCGACCGCGGTCTCAGACCGGCTCGGCTCGCTCACGGGAACGTATGCGGTCTTCACGCCGAGCGGCGCGCAGCAGTGGCTCGTCGCCGGGCAAAACGTCGTCGCGTTTCAAATGCTCAACAGCAGCAACGGCTCCGTCATCGAATACGACACGACGAACGCGCTCAATGGCTCGCGCGCGCTTTGCCTGCCATTTCTCGAAGGCACGGTCGTCACCGGCATTGGCGCGCCTTCCTACCTTGCGACGGCCACGCCGGGCACGGTCAACAGCGCGGCGCTCACGGCACTCGGGCCGAGCGTCACCCAGACGACTGAAAATCCGGCGCGTCCCATCGGCGGCGCGGGCAGTGCGCCGATCGTCATCACCGCAAAAGTCGTCCCAAGCCTCAAGCCCCTCAACACGACGAACCCCGTGCAACTCAAATACCTCGTGATGTTCGCCGCCGAAACGAGCGTGACCATGAAGGACGACGGCATCGCGCCGGATGCCATCGCGGGCGACACGATTTTCACCGCGCAAATCCCGACGACCGCGATGACCGCCGGGCAAATGCTCCGCTGGCGCGTCGAGGCCAAGGACAACGCCAGCACGGCCGCCACCGATCCACCCTACCGCGACACGGCGGACAACGACCGCTACTTCGGCACCGTCGCCCTCGACAACATCACCACTTCCTCGCTGCCGATCCTGCACTGGTTCATCACCGACGCGGATTTGACGACCGTGGAAGCCGCCGACAACAACTTCGTCCGCACGTCGTTTTTCTATCTTGGAAAATTCTACGACAACGTGCGGGCCGACCGGCACGGGCAATCGACGGCGGGCTTTCCGAAGAAGAGCTACAACTTCAATTTCAATCAGGACAACCAGTTCAAATGGAAGCTGGGTGAGAATAATATCGGGGCCATCAATATGCTGACGAGTTGGGCCGACAAATCGAAGGTGCGCAATCAAGTCGCGTGGGAGGCATGGGACGACAACGGACACATCGCCTCGCATTGGAGCCAGATCGTGCGGCTGCAAAAAAACGCGGTTTTTCACGCCATCTACGACATGGGTGAAAATGGGGACGAGGGATTCCTGCAGCGCGAGAAGCTCGATCCATACGGCGCGTTTTACAAAGTGTACAACAGCCTCGAAAACGCGAGCGGCGTGGAAAAGAAGACCGGCTTCCCGCTCACCGATGTCGCCGATCTCACCGCCTTCGAGACCGCGCTTGATCCCGCGACGAAGACCGTCGCGCAGCGCCGGCAATATGCCTACGACAACGTGGATATGGCCGCGTTCGTGAACTACATGGCGGTCAACGTGATCGTGCTCAACAACGACTTCGGCCACAAAAACTACTACATCTATCGCGACACCTTCGGCACCCGCGAATGGTCGCTCATTCCGTGGGATCAGGATTTGTCCTTCGGCCACACCTGGACCGCTTCGCAGGGATATTTCAACGACGACATCGACAGCCAGCGCGGGCTCGTGCAGGGGGCGGCCCCCGGCAACCGCCTGATGAATCTCATCATGAACACCACCGGTGCCACGACGTTCGCGCCCGAGATGGTGAACATGTTTTTGCGACGCCTCCGCACGCTTCAGGACAAGTATTACATCTCTGCCGCGGCCACGGACGGACCGTTCGAGCAGCGGATGAACGCACTCATCGACCAGATCGATCCGCCTGCCGTGGTGGGACTGACCGATGCCGATCTCGATCTCCAGAAATGGGGATACTGGACCGATGGCGGCGGCGGCCAGATTTCACCGGGCAATGCCTTCGACGCCGCAACGTATGACCACGGCCCGCGTAAGACCCTGCTGCGCGTCATCGACAATCTGGCGCACACCGGAAACCCAACGCCGTCGCCCTATCCCGGCGCGGTGAACAACGCCGAGGGACTGGGCGACACCACGAAGGCTTTCCTGTACGGAAGACGGACGCTTTTTTACACGGGAAATCCCACGCTCAACAACGTGCCCATTCCCGCCGCGCAGGTCGCCGCGCCTGCGGGCCTCACGATCGAATACGTCGAGGCCAATCCCGCCTCCGGCAATCAGGCGCAGGAATTCTTCATCATCCGCAACAACAGCGCGGACTACCTCGACATCTCCGGCTGGAAGATCACGGGAGCCGTGGATTTCACCTTCTACGGCGGCACCGTCATTCCGCCGTTCACGGCGGGCAGCGCCGTCAATGCCACGACCGATGTTCATGCCGGACGCCTGCACGTCACGCGCGACAACTACCAATTCCGCCAGCGCACCGTGAGCCCGAAGGGCAATGAATACCGCCAGGTCACCGGCCCGTATTCCGGGCAGCTCTCCGCGCGCGGCGAGACGATCAATCTCGTGAAACCCGGCGCGACTCTCGCCGAAGACGTTATCATCGCGACCACGACCTACGCGGGCACGCCGACGGCCTCGCAGAGTTTTCTCCGCATCACGGAGATCAACTACAATCCCGCCCCGCCCACCGCCGCTGAAACCCTCGCGCTGCCCGGCGTGTCGCCGAGCGATTTCGAGTTCATCGAGTTCATCAATTCCGGTGCCTCCCCGCTGAACATCGGCGGTGCCGTCATCGACAAGGGCGTGACCTTCACCTTCCCCGTGAACTTCACGCTCCAGCCCGGCCAGCGGTGCGTTGTCGTCTCGCTCCTCGCCGCCTACAATCTGCGCTACGGCGGCGCGGGCGCGCTGGTCGCCGGGCAGTGCGAGGGAAATCTCGCCAACGACGGAGAGACGATTCAGGTAATCGACTCCGTCGGCGAGTCGATCCTGCAATTCAAATACGAGCCGCTTTGGTTCGGCGTGCCGAAACCTTCGGACGCCTCGATGCTCACCGCCGCGGACGGATACTCGTTCGTCACGCGCAGCACGAGCCCCGCATGGGATGGCTACGAGCAGCCCACCGTCTGGGCGCTCGCCGATCCCGCCGGCGGCACGCCGGGCGCGGGCGACACGAATTACGCGAATGTTTTCGTCGGCTGGACGAAATCGTATTTCACCCCCGCCGGTGAAGCGAACCCCGCGTACGGCGGCCCCGGCGCCGATCCCGACAACGACGGGCGCTCCAATTTCGAGGAGTTCATTTTCGGGGGAAACCCGCTCGCGTTTGAAACCCGGCCGCTGCCCGTCTCATCCGTCGTCTCCGACGGTGGCGTGGATTATCTCGCCATCACCTTCGACCGGCGTCATCACGCGATCGACACCACCCTGCTCGTGCAAGCCAGCGGCGATCTTACGACCTGGAGCGGGGTGAATGTTCAAGTCGGCACCGCGACCGACCTCGGCAACGGCATGGAGCGCGTCACCTACCGCGACAGCGCCCCGCTCGCGAGCGGCCAGCGTTTCCTCCGCGTCCGCGCGACGAGATAGCGCTGGTTCAAAAAATTGCGCCGGACGGAGCTAATGCGCTAACTTCGGTGCCGTAGATAGCCGCGGATTACGCGAATGGAAAAGGCGCAAGTGCGATTAGCGGACGGGACATTCACTTCACCATTTTTTCCGCACGGAGCAGATCCTCGGTGGGTAATTCATAAAGGCGGTAGGTGACGAAGAAGTGGCGGTATTGGGCAAGGTCGATGGCGCAGAGAATGACGACGAGTACGGCGAGCAGCAGGCGCGGACGGCGAAGGTGCGAGACGAGCGCGATGGCTTGCAGCGCGGCGAGGCTGCGGAGAGGAAAGTCCCAGATGGTCGTGTAGCGCAGGTTCATCCCGTAGCGGACGTTGCACATGGCGACGTAACTGACGGCGAGGAAGACGAGCAGACCGAGCGCGCGGCGGTCGTCGCGCAGGGTGCGGAAGCCGCCGCCGAGGGCGAAGCAGAGGGTCGCGGGGGTGAGGATCATCAGGTCCACGAGGTATCGCGACCACGGGCCGTCGCCGGTCTCCTGGGCATAGGGAAGCGCCTGCACTTTGCGGATGAAGAGAAGATAGACTTCGAGCAAGGTGCGGAAGCCACCGGCGGCGGCGGTGAGCAGGGCGAGGGCTGCCAGTCCTCCGATAATGGCGGCAAGCCAGTGCCGCCGATCCGCGCAACCAAAGCCAAGGGTGCGACCGAACAGCATCAGCACCGCGATGGCCGCGGCAGGGAAAAGCGCGTTCTCTTTCGCCAGCACGAGCATCGCGAAGCTGATCGCGAACGCGATGAGCCAAGCGGGATGCGCGCGTTCCTTCATGCTTTCCCAAAGCGTCCACAACGCGAAGAGAGCGCAGGTGCCGTAGATGCCGTCGATCAGCGCGTGCTGGCTGGTGTGGATGAGCAGCGGTGAGCAGGCGCAGAGCGCGAGGACGGCGAGAGCTTCCACTTCGCCAAACAAGCGTCGCGAAAATGCCCATGCGGCAAGGAGCCCGAGGCATCCGAATAATGTCGATACGTGATGGAGCGAAGTCAGGGCGGGATCGCTGGCCACGCCGCCTTCGGCATCCAGATCGGCAGGCGGTGCGTCGCCGAATTGCGCGCGTTTCCACCAGTAACCGGCGGTCACGAAAAGCGCGCGCAGCGGTGGCACTTTGGCAATGGTCTTCTCGTCCTGGCCGTCTGCGAGATAAGCGGCGCAGATGTCCGGGTAAGCCGCGAGTCCGCCTTGATCGAGTGCATGGACATATTTGCGATACCAGCTTTCGTCGTAAGCCATCCCATGAAAGGAAGTCCACGGCATGATGCGCAGCGCACAACCGGCCAGCAGCAAGAGCGCGGCTAGGCTCCAGAGCTTCAGTCGCGAAGGAATCGGCGGCGCTTCCATGACCGCAAAGAGAGCTAGTGAAACTTCAGGATGCGCAGCGCCTGAAGCAGATTTGCGCTAATCATTTCGTAGTCCACGTCGAACTGCACGAAAAGGATGTCGTACTGCCGCAGATCGTACGCGCCAAGCGCAAGCACGCCTGCGATGAGCGCGATGTTTTCACGACGGCCAAAGCGCGAGGCGAACATGGCTAGCTGGGTGAAGGCGAGAAAGCGCAGCGGCATGTCCCACATGTTTGTATAGCGAAGGTTCATGCCGTATTTGACATTGCACATGATGAGATAGCTGAAGCCGATGAAGCCGGTGAGATAGAGCAATGGCTTCTTGTGTTTCGTAAGGTGAAAGATCGCACCCATAGCCAGCAACAGCGTGAGCGGGGAGGCGCACAGCAAATCTACGAGGTAGCGGAACCACGGGCCGTCGCCAGTGCGGATGGCGTAAGTCATGGTCTGCGCCTTCGACTTCAGGAGCAGATAGATGGCAAGGCACTCCTGCGGCCCGCCGGCCAGCATGGTAAGAATCGCGCCGCCCAGCAGCACGCCCACGATATGTGTGAGCACGAGGCGGCGTGTGATGTTGCCCCACTTCTGCCACCACGCGACGAGGATCAATGCGGTGAGCGCGATATAGACAAAGGCTGCATTTTCCTTGGTCAGAACCATCAGCGCGAGCGCCGCAGCGTAGGCTGTTTGCCAGCGTCCGTCGTCGAGGCGATGCAGGTTTTCCCAAAGCAGCCACACGCACGTCAGCGCCCAGAATGCGAACACGCCGTCGATAAGTCCGTGCTGTGCCATGTGCAATTGCGTGGGCGCGCAGGCCATCAGCGCGAGCACACCGAGCATCGTACGGTCGCCGCCGAGTCGTCGCGCGAAGGCCCCGGCGACGAGCAGGGTGAGAATCGTGAACATGCAGGAAACACTGCGCAGCGAGATAAACGCTGGATCCTTCGTCGCGACGCCTGGCGCGCGAAGATCGGGCGCAGCGGGAACGTCACCGTAGAATGCGTTTCGCCACGTCGTCGCAGCGGCGATGTAGAGGAAGCGTGTCGGTGGTAGGATCGCGCCTTCCATCTTCGACTGCTTTTCAAGATACGCGGCGCTGAGTTGAGGCATGTCGCTGAAGCCGTGCTCGTGCAACGCCTCGACGTATCCGCGATACAGCGCCTCATCGAAACCGATGCCTTTGAATCCCATCCACGGATGGATGCGGAGAAAGCAACCCACTGCGAAAATGCAAAGCGCGGCGAGCCAGACGGGCAGGTTGCTTCGCGCGCGGGGGAGCGAGGATTTTACCGGCTTTGGTACTTCGGATTTGTCAGGTTCCGTTTCGAGGAGTGTCATGGTTTGGACTTGGGTTGGAACTCGATCACAGCATCTATGATGCGTGCCTGTTCGCTTTCGCTGAGTTGGTTGTAGAATGGCAGGCGCAGCAGCCGGTCGCTCACATCTTCCGTCACCGGACAGTCGCCCGGCTTCCCGCCCCACTGCGCGGCATGTGGAGAAAGATGGAGCGGCAGGTAGTGGAATACCGAGACGATGCCGCGCGCCTTGAGGTGCGCGATCAAGGCCGAACGCACCGCCAGCGAGGGGAGCAGCAGGTAATACATGTGCCATGCCTGTTCGCAATGCGCCGGCACGATGGGTTGCCGAATGCCGTGGCTCTGCGTCCATGCAGCCAGTTCCGAATGGTAGCGTTCCCAAAGCTGCTGCCGCTTCATCTGGATGCTCGGCCAGACTTCAAGTTGCGCGTAAAGGAATGCCGCCAGCACATCGCTCATCACATAACTCGATCCCACATCGACCCATGAATACTTATCGACCTGCCCACGAAAAAAGCGGGCGCGGTTGGTTCCCTTCTCGCGAATAATTTCCGCGCGCTCGGTCAGGCATTCACTATTGATGAGCAGCGCGCCGCCTTCGCCGCAGGTGATGTTCTTCGTCTCATGGAAACTCTGCGCGCCCAGACAACCCAGCGTACCCAGGTAACGCCCGCGATATTTTCCGAAAAGTCCGTGTGCGTTATCCTCCACCACTGGAATGCCGTGGCGCGCGGCGATTTGCAGGATGGCATCCATCTCGCAACCGACCCCGGCGTAATGCACTGGCACGATGGCTTTCGTCTGTGGCGTGATGTGCCGTTCGAGCTGGGTCTCATCGAGATTCAACGTGTCGGGCCGGATGTCGCAGAAGACCGGTTTCGCGCCGCGCTGCACGAAGGCATTCGGCGTGGAGACGAAGGTGAACGCGGGCACGATCACTTCGTCGCCGGGCTGGATGTCGAGGAGCATGGAAGCCATCTCCAGCGCATGGGTGCAGGAAGTCGTGACGAGCGCGCGCGGCACGCCGAGCGTTTGCTCCAGCAGGGCGTGGCACTTTTTGGAAAAGGTCTGATCGCCCGCGATCTGGCCGACGGTGATGGTCTGGAAGATGTATTCCAGTTCGCGACCTTGCAGCGACGAGCGGTTGAAAGGGATGAGCGGGTTCATGTGGGTCGCACCCATGTCCAGATGCCGGTGGGCGGGGTGAACTTCGCGCCAAGGTGGGAATAGATGTTGAGCACAGCGGTGTTGCGCACGCTGAAGCTGGCATGGCCGATGGTCGCGCCAGCCTCGACATACTCGCGCAAGGCGCGTTGGTATAAGTACTGGCCGGAGATGGTGGCCTGCGCGGAGAGCATCGCGAGAGTTAGACCGAGGCTGCCGCCGGTGGATTCGGAGAGGAACCAACCCTGAGTAACTCCTTGATGTGAAAGCCGCAGGCACCAGCGCGGATGGGTGCGGATGAGGTCGTTCGCCCAAGTGGCATATCGCTCGTTCAGCATTCGATCCGTGATGCCGGGAAGCTCGAGAAAACGCTCGTGCGTGAACGTGCGGACTTCATCGGCTGAAATTGTGAAGGGTTCCTCCGCCGCGGAACGGCAATCGTAGTCAGCGACGGACGGCGACTCCGGCACCGTTGACAAAGCAATGCGGAACCCCATTTGCACATCGATTAGAGCGAAGCCTGCCGCGCGCAGTAGGAAGGCTGACGGCGCGGTGGCGAGCGCGGCTTTGAATTCCACCCACGCAAATGGTGCGAGCGATTCATTGCGCGCGACTTCGCTCCCGGCAAACCATGCGGCATCGGTGATGATACCCACGGGCTTTCCCCACCAGCGCGAGTTCGTTTCGTGGGTTTGGATCATGGGTCGATGAAGGTTTCCCCGAAGAGTTGCCGCCAGAAATTCACGCCATCCCACACCGCGCCGAAATGGTGCATTCGCGCAATCGGCACCCATCGCTTGACTGTTGTGCGCGCGAGGAGCGCCAGCCATCCCGGCGCATCGGCATGGCTAAGACAGTGGCCGACGGTTTGAATGTTGGTCGGAAGAGCGGCGGCAGCCTCGGCGGCTGTGGCGGGAATGATGGCCAGCGACATGAGCCCCGGCGTTTCCCGCTGCGCGAAGCTACCCACGCCGAGCACGGCGGCATGATGCGGAGCCAACTGCGCGTCCCATCCCGCTGTGGCGGCGAGTTGGTTACTGAGGATGTTTTGCGAGGCGATGTGCATCGGGACTTCTTCACGCCACAGTGCGATCATCCGTCGGCGCAGCGTGGCGCAGTCTTCGGCGGTGCCATCGATGACGACGACGCGGCGCGGGGAGGTGCAGCCGGCTTGTCCGTAAATGGCGAAGACGCGGATCAGTGTGCTCAGCCTGGCATCGTCGAGCGCGGCCATTTCCACCCATGCCTCGGAGCGGTGATCAGCGAAGGTGATGCCGATGCTGGAGACGGGATGCGGCAGGCTGTGGATGCCGGTCGCGGCAGCGTCGGAGCCGAAGACAATGCGGACGGCAGCTTCGGCAGCGAAGGTTTTGTTGCGCTCGTCGTCGCGGGCGAAGCGTTCGATCTTTACGTCCGCGCGCAGCCAGTCCGCGAGTTCGCCGGGCGGGAGATTTTCCAGCGCGTATGCGACGAAGGCAGAGCAAAGATCGTTGGAGCGAGAGCCGGTTTTCACGCGGATCGGACGGGCGGCGAAGGAAGTTAGAATCAGCGTCAGCGGGCCGAGCAGGCTCACGTTGTTCGGCAGCCAGATGGCGATGGGGCCGCGCGGGCGGAACAGCGCGCCGACTTTGCCGGACGGCGCGGGTTCGCCGAAGGATTGCGCGAAGGGTTCACGCAAATTTTCGCGGTCGAGAAAGGTGAC
>JAYVRQ010000731.1:0-10554 GCA_043776145.1 Chthoniobacteraceae bacterium | reverse complement strand
GACGGCGAACTCGGCCGCGAAAACTACGACGCCCACAACATCGTCGGCGGAGTTCGCGCGAGCTTCTGACGGGGGGTAGGGCGGGTATTCTACCCGCCCTACCCTCTACGGCCCCTGCGTGATGACTTGATAAAACCGCTGCGCCGCCGCACCGGCGGCGGGATCGGGAATCTCGACGATCTGATTGACCGCGGGCGGCAGCACCGTCGCGAGCGGCTGCCATGCGCCGGAGGAAAACGACGCGCGTGACATCACCGTGTAGCCCCGGCCTTTCCGCGCGAGGAAGCGCACCACGCACTGCCCCACGCCATTCCGCGCGAGCACTGCGGCGAAGCGGCTCGAAGCGTCGCGCGGCTCGGTGCCCGCGAGATATTCGCGCAGGTTCGTCTGGCCGTCGCCGTCGGGATCGGCGTCGTCCCCGGCGATCGGCGCGTCGTTGGCCTGAAGGCCGAATTTTTCAAAACGCCACGCATCGACGGGACGATCCGCAATGGTGAGCGTGACGCCGCGCACGATCTTCGGCAGCCGGTACGCGGCATCTTCGAGCAGCGTGACGGAGAGCGTCTCGGTGCCTTCTGCCAGCGAATCGGTGAATGCCGACAAACTCACATCGAGCGTCTGCACACCGATCGGGATCACGGCAGGGACGAGCGGCATCCCGTAGTCGCTCCCGGCGGTCGCGGAGCCCGAGAGCGTGAGTTGCACGGGGATCGCGCGCCCCATTTCCCGATCGCGGAAAAGCCGCACCCTTCCCGGCCCGCCCGCGCCTTCCGCCATGAACGGCTGCGGCGCGGCGATCGTCACGAGCGGCGCTTTCGACAGACTGAAGTAATCGCGGATCACGCCCTGATGATTCAGAAATTTCGCGTCGAGCCGGTCGCCGTCCACGTCGAGAATCAGCGAGCCCATTTCACTCAGCGAGAGATACATCACCGGATGATCGAGCGAACCGCCGCCGGGCTGTCCCGACGAGCCTGCGACGCAATACACCGCGCCGCGATGCGCGCCGGGATCCTTGCCGTAAGCACCGTCCGGTTCGTCGGCGCGCCCGCTCCCCGCGTCCTTGATTGAGGCCGCGTTCAATTCCCACGAGTGGCCGTAGTGCCCGTCGATGAGGAACGACCGCTCATACACATGGCTGTGCCCGCAGAGCACGAGGTCCACGCCATATTGTTCGAGAATGGGCAGCGCGTTCTCGCGCATCTGGATGAGTTCGCCTTCAAAGTCGGAATCGTGTGTGCCTTTTGAATACGGCGGGTGGTGCCAGAACGCGACGATCCATCGCTGGCTGGTCGCATCGAGATCGCTCTCCAACCATGTGAGCATCGGACTCCCGGCGGTGCGCAGCGATTGCATGGAATCCAGACACACGAAATGAATGTTCGCGTGATCGAACGAATAGTAGTGCTCCGTGCCCGACGCGATCCCGCCGCCTTCGCCCGCAGCAGGCAGTGTGAGGATCGAAAAGTACGGCGTGCCGAGGGTGTAGGTTTCGTGATTCCCGAGCGTGGACCACAGGATCGAGCTGCGCAGCGTCGCGCGGTAGGTGTCGAAGACGGCGTTTTGATATTCCTGATCCGAGCCGACGCCGTACGCGTTATCGCCGAGCATCAGCCACACATCGGGCGATTGGTAGAGCGGCGAATTCAGATAGCCATCGCGCACCGCCTCGGCTGCGCCGCCTCCCTGCCGTCCCGTGCCGGAATCGCCGAGCACCCACACGCGCACCGGCTTCACCGTGCCGTGCGCGGGCGGCGTGCGGAAGCTCCACTCCGCGCCCGGCCCTTCGGTGTAATCCGCGCCATCGGCGATCGCGTAATAGTAAAGCGTGTCGGGAACCAGCCCGGTCAGCCGCACCTCGTGCTCGATCACCGTCGTCGCGTCGAACGCCAACACGTCTGAATTCCCCACCGAAGTGCCGGCTTCCGCGTACGAGGCCGTCGGCACATCGGTGCGCCACCGGATCGTCACCGCGGTCGGCGCGCCGTTTTGGAGATAAGGGCCGCGCACCACAAAAGACGGCGTCGCATTTTGAGTGGCGAAGAGTTCGAGATCGAAATCGAGATCAAAGTCGAAAGAGGAGGAGGCGTGCAGTTCCACCGCGATCGTATTCATCCCGTCCACCAGCGCGCCCGTGTCCAGCGGCACGGGAAGCAGCGCGCCTTGCAACGGGTAGAAAGGCTCCGCGCTCGCCGGCGTCGATGCCGTCACCTCCCCCGGCGGCATCCCGATGCGCCCCGCCTCGACGCCATTGAGATAAACGACCGCGCCCGCATCGCACACCATGCGCGCAAACAATCCGGTGCCGGCCGCCGCGTTCCACGGCAGCGTGAACTTTTTCCGAAAATAAACCGTCATGCGCGGCGTCACCGTCGGCGCTGGCAGCACCGTCGCGTGATCCGCGTGCCCGAAACCGATCTTCGTTGCGCCTTGCGGCCAAGCGGCATCGTTAAACGCCGGCGAATTCCACCCCGCCGGAGCCGCCTCGCCCGTCGCCAGAAAACGCCAGCCCGCGCCGAGCGGCACCAGCGTCTCGTTTGCGAAAACGGCGGGGAGATTCGCCGCGAGGCAAATCAATATGAGCAGGAGAATGCGAAGTCGGGGGAGCCTCAATTGCATGGATGTGCTCTTAAACTTGGGAGCCGCCCCGCGCAACTCCCTCAATCCCGCACGCACTCCATTATTCTGCGCCCTACTTCGGCGGCGCAGGCGGCGGCGTGGGCGGCGAGCCACCATTGCCGCCCCGGCTCACAATCACGCGGGCGCTCTGATAGCCCGCGTAAAACTCCGGGTGCGACTTGCGAAACTTCGTCATCTGCTTGTCCAGCCGCTCGCGCAGGATCGTCGTCACATTATCGAGCGCATCCGGCAGCGTCGCCGTCTCCGCCGCGCGCGCCACGATCGCCGTGCGCGGCCCCGTCGCCCTCCCGCGCGGCTGCTCGCGCTCAGCGGATGAAAGGATGCGGCGATGATGGTGGCAAGATTCTGTGACCGCAGTTCAGGGAACCAGCCGTCCCGTAACTATGCGAAGCACAGCTTCGGGAAAGCGGGATTCCCAAACACAGCTTGGGAACGAGTGAAAAAAATCACGCGCGCCGCCGCCATCGATGCGCTGGAAGTGTGCCACACCCGCCGCCCCTGCGCCTTTGCCCTGAAAAGCACCCCCAATCGCGAGCCGACTGACACATCACGGGCCCAAAGATGCCCGTCTCGGGAGTCGGCGAGCATGGTACAAATTCCAAGATGCCCGTCTCGGGAGTCGGCGAGCACAGTACAGATTCCAAGATGCCCGCCCGCGCAGCGCGGATGCACCCATTTTGGACTGCCAGCCATCTCGATTTGACGCCGCTCCCCCGCTGTTGTTGCGAGTGGAACGCCCGCCCATTACCTCCCGCCCACCTCGAAGGCACACTGCCTCCTTCGTGCTGCGCGCTTGGATGCGGCCGTTCGCGAGGAGGTAATCCCGGCCTCACCCGAGCCCGCGCACCATTTCATCCCACGAAGCCCGGAGCGCGGCGCGCACGCGGCAAATCACATCGATGCCCGGATTCGCCGTCCCCGCCTCGATCCGCTGCACATAACGCCGGTCGATTTCCGCCAGTTCCGCCAGTTTATCCTGAGTCAAGCCGCGCTGCGTGCGCAGGCGGTTGATGTTTTTTCCAAGAATGGCGCGAGGCGGCGGACGCACTCCGCCAAAGTGCGTCCCGGCCCGGAATGTGTGAGCGGACGGATTGTCGCTTTGTTTTCCTTGCGCTTTTCCGCGATTCAGGGTCGAGTGCCACCATGAAGCGGCTCCTTCCGATCCTGGCATTGGTGGCCACCACCTTCACGGCGGCGGCGATGACTTTTGAAGAGTGGCGTCTGGCAAAGTTCACCGTCGAGGAGCGAAACGATTCCGCCATCAGCGGCGAGGCTGCCGATCCCGATGGGGACGAGCGGAACAATCTGCTGGAGTTCGTGCTCAATACCGATCCGAAGACGCCCGATCGTTCGCCGCTGTGGAGCGCGGGGCTGGATACCGGCGGGCATCTCACGCTTCACTTCCCGCGCTGGAAAAGCCATGCGGGCGTGCTGTATGCCGCGCAGGTTTCGGGCGATCTCACCCGGCCGTGGAAATCGCGCCCGCTTGATCTTGAGCAGACGGCGGTGGTGTCGTACGATGCGAATATGGACTTGGTTTCCGTGCGCGATCTTTCGGCGTCCGGCGCGGCGGGCCGGCGCTTCATCCGCCTGCTCGCGGCGACCGATGCGGACGACGACGGGCTGCCCGATGAGTGGGAGTTCGCAGCTTTCCACGACATCGAGAGCCAGGATGCGGCGGGCGATTTCGATCTCGATACGCTGAGCAATCTGCTGGAGTGGCAGGGCGGGACGGACCCGACGGATTTCTATAATGGCGCGCTGCCCGTGCTGAGCATCGTCTCTGGCGATGCGCAGGTCATCGCGCCGGATGCGTATGCCGCGGCTCCGCTCGTGGTGGAGGTGCGCAAGGCGGGCGGTGCGCTGCTGCATCATGCGCCCGTTTCCTTCACGCTCACGCAGGGGCCGGGCTGGATCTCGGCGCCGGACGATGACACGCCCCATTCGATGCTCGATCTCACCACCGATGCGGCGGGCCGCGTGGCGGTGCGCTTTCACTCCGCGGTGACTGGCGGGGCGACGCGCATCGAAGCCTCCGCACAGACGGACGGGCAGATCATCGCGCGGACTTTCACCGAGAAGACGGTGACGCGGGCGGAGCGACCGGAGGCTTTCCAATATACAGTGCTGGAAGGTGGCGATGTACAGTTTACCTGGCTGGATTATTCCGACGACGAGACGGGGTTTGTTTTGGAAGTAAGTAATGACCGCGGCGGTTCGTGGCAGCCGCTCGGCGTGGCGGGCGAAAATGGACAGGCCTTAGTCGTGGTCGGGTTCAATCCACCGGCGGGCACCGTGTTCCGCATTGCGGCGCTGAATGTGGCGGGGCGCTCGGGCCATACGCTCGATGCAGCGTATGGATCGGCGGATGATGACGAGGATGGCTTGAGCAATCAGGACGAGGAGGATGAAGGTACTGGCAAGGACGATGAGGATAGCGATGATGACAGCATGCTGGATGGTGAGGATGGTGCGCCGCTGGACGCGGACTTTTCACCGAAGCGGCTGCCGAAGCGGCCCTTCGTCGTCATCGACCTGACGCAGGCGGGGCTGACGAGCCTGGATGTGCCGGTGGAAATCAATGACCGGGGCCGCGTGCTGGGTTATCGGCAGCAGTTTGTGTGGTGGGTCGGCGGCCAGGAGTTCTTCTGGTTTGGCGGAATGCCGGTGCTTTTCCCGTGGGAATCGACTTACTTTGGCGGAGTGGCGCAGGGCCGGCTAAGCAACCTGGATACGGTCCTGTGTCCGTATCCTGTCAGCCCAGATCCGTCGAATGACTATTTTCGGGTGTGGAATCTGGAGCTGGGCTTTACCGATCTGCCAGTGAATGCGACAGGCTATGGCCGCACCTTTGGCCCGCCGCTGCTGTTTCCGGTGGGTATGGCGGATGATGGGGTCATCGCGGGGCATACCATCTCTTTCCTCGACGACGAGCCGGGGCCCGGCGTCGAATACACGCGCACGCGGTATGGCACGCTGGCGACGCCGCCCGCGGACTTTGGCAATACCCCGGCATGGTATCTGGATTTTCATCACGAGACGAGCGCGACGACCGGGGAGGATCGGTTGCCGCACCACATGAACCGGCGCCACGATCTCGTGGGATCGACGGCGAACTGGGCCGACTCGCGGCCCTTTGCCTATGTGGACGGGCAGTTCTACGACTTGCCCGGCTGGAGTTATGCGGGCGCGGCATGGTTTATCAACGATCCGCTGCCCGCGCAGAACCTGCCGTGGCCGACGATCGTGGGCGAGCGGCTGTGGGTGAAAGGCAGCACGGGCTGGCTCGCCAAGGAAATGCGCGGCGTGCCCAGCGCGCTGAATGACCGGTTGGAAATGGTGGGCGACTTCACCAGCGCCTACGGCGTGGCCAGCTACTATCGCAACGCGCAATGGCTGGACCTGAGCACGCGCCGCCTGAGCGGCGGGGCGTGGCAGATCGCCCCGGCGGACATCAACAACCACGGGCTGATCGCGGGGACGGCCGTGAGGAAGGATGACCAGGATAAGGTCAGGAAGCCGGTGCTCCTCCTGCCGGTGGACATAGTGCCCGACTTCAACCGCGACGGAAACATCAACAACGAGGATCGTGGGAAAGTAACAGCAACGGAACCGTGGCGCTTTTGGATCAACGATGACGACGACACATCCGAGGCGGATGTGGATGATGAAGTCGAAGCACCCACTCAGGACGCCGCAGACGAGGAGGTTAAGACCAAGCGCGACCTGCTCGACTTCTTCCCGCTCTATCTCGACATCAAGGAATTGCTGAAGGTCTGTCCGCCAACCTCGACTGATTACTTTCTGAAGCAGGATGACTCCGCCGTGAATGTTATCCTGTGCGAGGATTTGGAAGCTGACAGCGACGACACAGCCTACAACGCAGGCTCCTATCTTCGTGACGACTACCGGGCCGGAACATTCATCCAAGTGGCAATGCCTGCCGGCGGAAACCTCACATCGCAGCACGTCGGAAGATTAACTCTGGATGGCCGAAAGATTGACCCCGCTTGGCTGCAACGCGCGCTCAACGAGGAGCACAAAAAGACCATGCTGCTCGTGGAAGGCAACAAGGAAACTAACAAGGACATGGTGCTTGAGGTGCGAAAGGGCACTCAAGTTCTGGCTCAGATCAAATTCCTGCTGAGCATCAAACGAGTGAAGACGATGTATCGCTGGATCAATCTTCGGCATCATGTCGGCGAGAGCGAAAGCGACGCGACCGACGTTAGCGAACCGTTGAACTGGCCGGATAAACTCTGCTCCAACAAAATTTTTACCTTCGTTCACGGTTACAGCGTTAGTGAAAAGCAGGCGCGCGATTGGAACGCGGAAATGTTCAAGCGGATGTATTGGTCAGGGTCGAAAGCGAAGTTCGTCGGGGTGACTTGGCGGGGCAACCAAGGGCAACTTGTTGGCTTTCTTCCCAAGATCGGCGGAGCGACGCCGGATTATTGGATCAACGTCAAAAACGCCTTCCTGACGTCGGGGCACTTGAAGAATGAGTTGACGGCAATCAGCGGCACCAAATACGTGGCGGCGCACAGCCTCGGCAACATGGTGGTGAGTAGTGCGATGGTCGATCACGGTCTGAGTGTCGGTCGCTACTTCATGATCGACGCTGCGGTTGCCCGAGAGGCTTACGACTCGAGCACGGTGGACAACAATAGGATGAGCGAACCAAGCTGGCGAAGCATCGCTCCATCGCTGTGGTCGCCCTACTTCTACAGTCTGTTTTCGACCGGCGACGCACGCCGCAACCTGACTTGGACCGGGCGCTTCCAAGGTATCTCAAACGTCTATCAGTTTTACTCCTCTGGAGAAAATGTGCTGGAGACAAATCCCGACGGAGCGAAGCCAACCTTGACCGGAGATGTTTACGCAGGTCGCAGAGCTTGGATCGCTCAAGAAATGAACAAGGGCACGGCGACGAAAGTGATGGTGAAACTTCTTTCAGGAACTTTTCAAATAGACCCTTGGGGACAAAATGCGCGTGCTGGATGGGATACTAGCGGCGACCCACAACCGACGACTCAGCAAGACAAAATAGAGCATCCTTATTTCGAGAAGTTTTCGTCACTGAATGGCGTCACCATGCACCAAAATATCGCCGCTGGGGCTGCGCCTGCAGCTAACTACGACTTCTTATCGCGACTGCTCGGTGAAGAAATCCCTGCGCTGTCTTGGCCCGCTGGTAGCACGCCGGTGAATACGTTCGGCACGTCAAAGTCTGACTTAATGGGATTATGGGCAGAAGGAGGGCCACCTGAGCGTCCGTTCGCCGCCGATGGGACTACACGAAGATGGTTTCACTCTGACATGAAAGAAATCTCTTACTTATACACGCACAGACTGTTTGAGAAGTTTGTTACAATTGGGAGCCTGAAATGAAAAGCATGACGAATTTGATTTTGGTTGTGGGGCTTACAGGCGCACTCGCTATTCGTGGAGTGTGCCAAGTGCCTGAATATCCTATTGCTACCGTCGCGGTCGGCATACGTGATGAATCTAACATTTCGCTGAGCGGCGTTCGTCTGACCGGCGTCTTTGCCAGGCCGGAGACCTTTCACCGAACCGCAACGAAAATAGATAAGAAGACAACCAACGCTGCCGGCGAAGCAGTGGTTGGCGGAAGGACCGACGGTATATGCAGCGTCCAGGCCACTAAGGAGGGATATTACTTCAGCGCACGCGGACTTGATTTTTCCTCTTCGGAAGGGGGGAGATGGTTGCCGTCCCCTCGCCAAGAAACCTTGATCCTCAAAAAGGTCGTCAAACCCGTTCCGATGTATGCGGCTGCGCGTTGGCCGGTAACGTTGCCGGCTAGGGCTGGTTCGTTTGGGTTCGACTTGGAGAAGCGCGATTGGGTGGCACCGCACGGCGCAGGCGTGAAGGCCGATCTCATCTTCACGCAGGAAGTCAAAGACGACGGTTCGTTTGGTTTGGCCGCGACGCTGCGCGTCAGCTTCTCGAAGCCCGCCGACGGTCTAATCCCACTCTACGAACTGCCAGGCGCGGAGAGTGAATTGAAGCTGCCGCGCACCGCGCCAGCAGAGGGCTACGAAACTGAGCGCAAGTTCACGATGAGTTGGAGTCCGAGTCGCGAGCCAACGCCGCTGGCGCGGCCCGCGCTTGGCTACATCTACCGCGTGCGCACCGTGCTTGATGAGAAGGGCCAGGTGAAAAGCGCGTGGCATGGCAAGATCGACGGCGAGTTTGAATGGGACGCGCGTAACTTCCCGACTGGTCAGGTGACGTTCACTTACTATCTCAATCCCGACGCCACGCCGAATCTGGAGTTCGATCGAAAGAAGAACCTCTTTCTCGACTTAGCCGACGAGCACACAGTTCGCCGTCCGTAACTGCGCACGCTTAACCGCCTTGCCGTTGAAGTGGGCGGCGTCCCGCCGCGCGGGGTGTTGCGTGCCCCAACCGTGCAGGCATCGCGCCGCGCGAGCCGCTGCCTGCTGGCCGCGCTCAAACCCCAACCGCCGCCCGCTCCGTCCCACCGCGCGGCTGTCACGCCGGGTGCTTGCGCGAACCGCTGCGCGCGGCGCGGCTCAGCCCGTCATTCCGCCGGAGCAGCGCCGGACGCTAGTTCGCGCTGAGGTTTTGGTCGGCGGTGGGACACACGCCGCTTCTTGTGTCACCGCAGCGCGGCGGCGAGGTAATACATTCCCGCGAAACACACGGCGGCGGAGGCGTAGCGCTGGATGGGAAAACGCGCGGCGATTTCGGGATTTTTTCGCAACGGCTTCAGGCCGAAGAAAAGCGGGAGCACGACGGCTTGATGCCCGAGTTCGACGCCGATGCTGAACGCCACGATGGCTGTGGCGACGGCGAGGCCGGGCAGTCCTTCCATCGCATCCAGCAGGCCGCCGGCGAAGCCGAGTCCGTGGAAAAGTCCGAAGCCGAAGGCGACGGCGAGCCGCGTCCAGCCGCGGCTTTGCGCGGGGAAGAAGATGTTTTGCGCGGCGACGAAGACGATGCTCGCGGCGATCATCGGCTCGACGATGTGCGTGGGGAGGCGGAAAATATTCAGCACCGAAAGCGTGAGCGTGACGGTGTGCGCGAGGGTGAAGGCGGTGACGACTTTCACCAAATCGAGCAGCGACACGACGGCGAGGACGAGCCCGGCCATGAAGAGCAAATGATCGTATCCCGTGAGGATGTGCATGACGCCGTGGCGCAGGTATTCGCCGAACATGCGCAGGCGGTCGATGCGCGTCTCGCCCGCGGGCGCGGAGATGCTCGTCCAGTCGCACGCGAGCGCGAGCGGCGCTTTGCGTGTGAAGAGCAGGCCGCTCTGCGCGGTGCGTCCCGCCTGGCCGACGGTGACGACGAAAGTGGCCTCCCACGGATTCCCCGGCGCGAACTCAAATTCGTTGAGGATGTCCTGCCGCACGGCGATTTTCCGCGGCGCGGTTCCGGCGGGCAGGGGATATTCGAGGAGGTAGCCGACGCGGGAATTCGGAGCGGTGTTCAGCGGTGGCACCGTTTCGACGAGATGCCCGGCGAGCCTGTTGCCATCAGCTTCCACGAGGATGTGCTGCTGCAAATACGCACCGTGACGGGGCCAGATTTCGTCGGTGTCGTCGGCGGGCGCGTCCTTCCCGAAGCCCTCGGCGACGAAGGCTTCCTCGACGGAAACACGCGCGCGAATCAGGACGCGATCGGGATGCACGATCACATCCATTGCGCCCTGCGCGACAGGATGGGCGAGGGCGCGTGCGGCGAGCAGGAGGAGGATGAAAATGAAATGCGATTTCATCGGTGGACGTGAAAGGTGTTGAACTTCGGATTGACCGCCGCCGCTTCTTTCAGCGCGGCTTTTCCTCCCGCGATGTCGCCCGCCGCCATGCGGATCATGCCGGCATGGTAGAGCAAGTGCGGATCGCGCGTTCCGGTGGCGAG
>JAYVRQ010000730.1:0-3101 GCA_043776145.1 Chthoniobacteraceae bacterium | reverse complement strand
TTTGCGCCCGGCGTCTGTTCCGCCAGCACATTGAGATGCATCTCCGGTTTTTTCCGCACGAACAGCGCCCTGGAAAGCGGATCGCCCTTCGCCCCGGCGATGGCCACCCATTCCGGCGGCGGCGTGAGGCTGAAATTCCATTCCTCGCTGCGGACTTCCTTGCCCGGCCCGCCGGGGCCGCGCAGCGAAGGCCAGCCCATCGTCCCTACATAAATCGCGGCGACGATCGCCACGGCCTGCAAGCCATTGAGCACCAGCATGGCGACCGCCCGCCTTTTCCCCGCACGATACCGGCCCCGCCGCCGCCGGATTTGCCGCAGGCCGATGATCGCGAGGACGGTGCCGGTGGCGTAGCAGGCCATCGCGAAGGCAGCGGGGATGACCAGCATGAACTGATTCGACGTGGACATCCGCATCAGCTTCGCCGCCACGCCGCCGACGAGCGTGCCGCCCAGCGTGAAGATGACGGAAAGCGCGCACCGTCCATTGATGCCGCGATGCCGGAGCGCGAAGCCATTCGTCACGATCGGCATGACGATCACGGCCAGGAACACGATGATCCCGCAAATCCAGCCGATGGTTTCCGCCGCGTCGAAATTCATCATGCCTATTGGAAAAATGGGGCGGCTCTGTGCCAGGCATCACCGGGATCAGGTGGCATTGTGGAGAAAGTGGGGCGGATCATCGGGAGCGGGAAAATGGGCTGGCAAAGGGGGTTTGGCGAGTTTCGATTGCGGTGGCGCGCGGATGGGAATGGGAGGTGAGCCCGGCGGGGTTCCCTTTTCCAATATCCAATCACACCCTTTTTTCAGCGCCCGCCAGAATTTCCATCGACAACCCTCCGCAAGCTGCTAATAAGCCGCACTGAAATGCGAGTCGCTTCATGCGAATGAAGCGGCTTGTTTTCAGCAAAGACATCACGAAGTCCCTGTTGAGGCGGATTTTTGAAACTACCGCCCCCCGCGTTCCCCAGTATCACGATTACCGCAGCCTCTTGTTGGGACAAAAAAAAACGAACTCAAAACATCCAATGATTAAATCCAGAAAATTCATCTTGCTGGCGCTGGCGATTGCCGCAGGCGTCGCCCCATTGCTGACGACGGCACTCGCCCAGGGCGATACTTTTGTGACGATGTGCTACAAGACCCGCACCATCCAGATTCCCTTCTATCTGCGCCTCAGATACATGGGTGCCGGCGCGACTGATGGCCCCTGCGGCCCCAGTTCATAGTTTCGCCGCCAGTTTGAGCGGCGACAGATAGTTTCGGTTGCGAGGTTTGATCGGATTCCGTGCTCTGACCGGTCGGGATTGCGTTTCGCCGCAGGGTCATTCGTTTTTTCCGGCGGCATGTCGCCCTGCGAAAAATTCACGCTTTTTATGCAAACCCCCCTTGGATTTTGAATCGAAATCTCCACATTTCCGCCGATCTTTCCGCGACTGCGGGAATCGCTCCTTCATCGTGGAGAGCACAGACGTGGAGGTCGATTTTTCTGTTCGCCGCATGGAGCTTCGCGGCGGCGGGGATTATCAGCGCCAAAGCGGGGCCGATTCACGCCAGCGTTTCCTTTCCACAGGAAATTTATCTCACAACCCCCGCCGCGAATCAGCCCTACCTGTTATCCGTCATCGCGGCGGACCTGAATGGCGACGGGCTGCCCGACGTGATCGCGGCCTCTTCCCAGGATCCCGGCATCGTCGCGTGGTATCGCAACTTGGGCGGCGGAATTTTCGCCCCGCGCCAGATTGTTTCCACGGCATTGAGAAGCCCCACCGGCTTGTTTGCCGCGGACTTGGATGGCGATGGGCTGGTCGATATTGCGTGTTCGTCCTTCTTGGATAACACGGTGGCTTGGTTCAAGAACCTTGGCGGGGTTTCTCCGAGCTTCGCGCTCAATCTCATTTCCACGAACACCTACCACGCCACGTCCGTCGCGGCGGCAAACATCAATGGAGAGCCGGGGCTCGATGTGCTTTCAACCTCGGCGAATCCTGACAACAAGCTGGCCTGGCATCGCAACTTCCCGGCGGGCACGTTTGGTCCGCAAAATATCCTTTCCACCGCCGGTGTCTCGCCTTCCTCGATCAGCCTCAGCGACCTCGATGGGAACGGCGTGCTCGATCTCGTCGTCACCTCGGCCAACGACAATTCCATCGCGTGGTTCAAGGGAATGCCGCCCGTGGCTGGCATCCCGCAATTTACCCGCCATGTGATTGCCACGGACCAGCCCCGCGCCAACGCCGCGGCCATTGCGGACATCGACGGCGATGGCTGGCCGGATGTACTCTGCGCGACGCCTTACGTTGGGGATGCCGCCTCGGGCGTCGGCAACCGCGTTACGTGGTTTAGAAACACGACTCACGATGCAGGCTCCGTCGCGCCCTTCTTTGGCGCGGGTCAAGTCATCTCTGGCTATGCCCAGGGAGCGAGTTCGGTGGCTGCCGCCGACTTGAACAGCGATGGCAGGCCCGATGCCGTGGCCGCTTGCCTTGGTACCTGGAAGGTGACTTGGTATGAAAATCTGGGCGGCGGTAATTTTGGCTGGAATGCCGGCAATCCAGCCGCGAACGAAAACGTTATCTCGGCCCCATACTTTCAAGCGGCTGCGGTGGCGACTGCGGACTTCAATCAGGATGGAACGATCGACGTCGTTGCGGGAACGAACGATGACGCTGGGAATGTGGTGGTTTATCCCAACCGCGGTGGACAGTGCGCCCTCGCCTCGGCGAGCACCGCGCCCGCCACCATCGGGCAGGGAGTTCGGGACGACGTGCTGCGGATCGCGGTAAGCAGCCGTGGCGTGGCCGGCGATAACAACGCGCAGCTTTACTCGCTCACTCTGCTTTTGGAAAAAGCCGCCGGGGTTTCCATGACGACTGCGGAGGCGAATGCACTCATCGAAAATCTCTATGTCTATGTCGATACGAATAACTCGGGCGTGTTTGAACTCGGTCTAGATAGCCTCGTCGGAACGGTCGCCGATCTGCAACTAACCGCCGGGCGTCTGGTCTTCCCGCTGACCAATGCGAACGCCGCCGATGTGCAAATCGCCCCCGGCATTACGCGGAACTACTTCGTCGTACCGCAGATGACCCTCAACGC
>JAYVRQ010000729.1:0-3107 GCA_043776145.1 Chthoniobacteraceae bacterium | reverse complement strand
CGCCCGCCATCGCCTGCGTTTGGAAAGCGCCCGGCGTCGTGCTCGTCGCTTCGCGATAGTAAAGCGTCGCCGTCAGTCCTGCGGGCGCGGTCTCGTCGATCACGTCGCACGAGATCATGATTTCCTGCGTCGTCGTCGGCACGGCGGGCGAATGCTTCACGCTCTGAATGATCGGCGGCACATTCGCCGTCGCCGCCGTATTCGCCGCACCCGGCGTGCCGCCAAGTGCCGCCGTCGAAGCCAGCCAGTTTTGCCCGTTGTCGTTGTTGAGCGCCGGGTTGCGCAGCTCCAGCGACTTCCCGCCGCTGTCCGCCGGCGACATCCACGCCCAGCCGTTGAAAGTCGTCTCGCGAATGCGCACCGACCAGTCGCCCTCGCTCGCATAAGTCACCGAATCCACCTTGTCGAAAGTCCCCGGCGTCACGCCCGGCTTCGAGAGCGCGATTTTTTCCCCGCTGTTCGAGAGCGTCGAACCCACCGCCCACGGCCCGAACACGCCGCTGATTCCATACGCCGCCTGCACCGTAGCGGGACTGCTCGCGACGACCGCGAATCCCCCTGCCGCAATCGCCGTGCTCGCGGGAAAAGTGAACGCCGTCCCGCTCGTCAACACCCACCCGCTGATGTCCACCGGCGCAGCGGTCGGGTTGTGCAGCTCGATAAATTCCAGTGCCGTGTTTTCCGGGAATGTCGTCCCCGGACGGTACATAATTTCATTGATGACGACCTGCGCGCGCCCCGGCGTCAGCGCGGCGGCGAGCGTGAAGATGGCCAGCGCGATGCACGCGAGGGAAGGGAGACGGAGGGATTTGGGTTTCATGGGGAATGGATTGGGCCGCAGATTTGCAACGTGAAATAGTCGTTCATTGTTAAGAACTCATTTCGGCCAAATCGGGGAATTGTTAAAAGTGGGTTAAGCGCGAGTGCGCTCTATTGCGGAATTGCGGGGGAGGTGTGGCGAAGCCGTCGGACGGCGTGGAGAGAATACCGCCGCCCTGCGGCTAGTCCAGACCGGGAAGCATGGGATTGGCCCGGTCGCTCTAGTATCCGCCGTGCGCCTTCAACCGGGAAGCCGAGGTGCTTTGAGCGGTGCCGAGTTCCTGCGCGAAAATCGAGACGCGGAATTCTTCGAGCATCCAGCGGAAGGTTTCACGCTGTGCGGGCGGGACGTGCTTTTGCCAATCGGCGAACGGGGTGAGTTGTTTCGCTTTCTCGGCGTCTTTCGCCGGGCTGACCGCGGCACGTTCGGCGCGGACCAGCACGGCTTTGAGGTAGCGGATGAGATGGGGCAATTGCGCGGGCGGCGTGTGCGCGAGGAAATCGCCGGGGACCAGGCGCGCGAGGTCTTGGTCGAGGGTGGGATAGCGTTTGGAAGAGGCGAGGATTTTCTGGCGGAGATCGAGCGCCTGCCTCGTCCACTCGCTGAGTTGGTAGGCGAGCGCGGGAAGTTCGCGGCGGGCCTTCTCCGCCATTTCCACAAAGCGTTTTTCAGTCAGCGGGAAGATGGGCGCGAGTTGCAGCGTGTGTTCGGTGAGATGTTGAAACGCGGATTTCTGGAGCAGCTCGGCGGAGGTGAACGCAGCGGCGGGCGCTTGCATCTTCGCGCTGATTTGATGCAGCGCGGCGTGGAACCCGGCGGCTTGTTTTGGTGGCGCGTGGAGATGTTTGGCGAGACCGCCAAGTTCCTTCCACAGCCGCGCGAGATCGCGGGCAAGGACGAGTTCGCCAAGTCGGCGCACACCGCTCGCGGATGCGGTTTCGGTTTCTTCGCGTTTGCGGAAAAGGCGCAGGTCCACTTCGGAGTCGCGCACCGCGAGACCCGGATACGCGTAGAGCGGTGCGCCGCCGACTTCCTCCACGACGATGGACTCCGGCAGGTCGCCGAACGTCCACGCCGTCACCGCGTGCCGCTCCCATTGGCGTGTCGCCTTTTCCCACGCATCCGAACGCACATCGCGCGCTTCGACGTGCGTTTGGATCGCCGCGAGGTCGCGCCCGGCGACGACCGTTTTGTTGCGCCGATCCACGACTTCCACGCGCGGCTGCAAATGCGCGGGGAGGCTTTGCGCAGGCCAGTCTTCGGCGCGCACGGTCACGCGATATTTTCGCGAAAGAAACGTCGCGAGCGCGGTGAGAAAATCCGCGCGGCCCGGCTGAAACTCGCCCGCGACTTCGCGGATTTTCGGCTCCAGCGGCATCAGCGGTTTGCGCACGTTTTTCGGCAGCGCCCGGAGCAGCACGGCAATTTGTTCTTCGCGCAGGCCGGGGACCATCCATGAAATTTGGCCGGTCGTGAGTTGTTCGGCGACAGGCAACGGGACGCGCACGGTCACGCCGTCCGCATCGTGGCCTGGCGAGTACGCGTAGGTCACGGGGAGCGCCGTGTTGCCGAGCGAAACGGAATCGGGGAACTGCGCGCGATCGTAGCTGGCATCGTGATCGCCGATGAGGTCGGCCTCGGTCGCACAGAGGAAATCCGGCTCGCGGGTGATGCGGTCGCGCACGAGGCGGTTCAAGTCGTGGACCGACGACACGCGCTCGATCCGCTCCGCGTAGAATTGATACAGCGACTCATCGAGATCATGCGCGCGGCGGCTGCGCACGCGCGTGAGCGCCGTCTCGATCTTGTCGCGCACCTTCCGATTTTCGCTGAAGAACCGATGCGGCAGCCGCGCCTCCTCCGCGACCAGCGCGCCGCGGATGAAAAGCTCCGTCGCCTTCGCCGCATCGACCGGCCCGAAATCCGCCAGCCGCCGCGCCAGCTCCAGCCCGCCGACGAACACGCGCTCCAGCACCAGCACGCGCCCCGCCTTCGCGCTCCAGTGCGGCTCGGTGTAACGCCGCTCGCACAAATGCGCGCCGAGTTCGATCACCCACTCGGGATCAATCCCCGCAACCGTTCGCGCAAAAAGCTGCGACGTTTCCACGACTTCCCCCGCCACGATCCACAGCGGCTGTTTGCATTTTTCCTCCGGCTTTTTCGGCGCGTTTTTGCGCGGCTTCTCGCGGCGCTCGTAGAGATTCGATCCGGGAAAAAGCGTCGTCATTCGATTGCCCGAGGCCTTGTAACCATTCCGCTCCTGCCGCAGCGCGATTTGCCCGAGCAG
>JAYVRQ010000728.1:0-10581 GCA_043776145.1 Chthoniobacteraceae bacterium | reverse complement strand
GCCGTCCGTACGCCGAGATGCGCGCGCGTGTTGTGATCGCCCGGATCGTGGTAGTAGCGGTAATACATCGACGCGCGCCAGTCGGCGGGCGCTTCGCCGCGGAGCAACGGTGCGAGCGAGCGGCCCTGCATGTCGGGGGGCGCGGGCAGGCCGGCGAGGTCGAGAAAGGTGGGCGCGAAGTCGTTGTTGAGTGCGAAGAGATCGGTGGTCGCACCCGCTTTCACGCCCGGTCCGCGCACGAGCAGCGGGATGCGCAGGCTCGGCTCGTACATGAAGCGTTTGTCGAACATCCCGTTGTCGCCGAGGAAAAATCCGTTGTCGCTCGTGTAGAAGACGACCGTGTTTTTCGCGAGGCCGGTCTTTTCGAGGTAATCGAGGACGCGTCCGATGTTGTCGTCCACGCTTTGCACGCACGCGAGATAGTCCTGCATGTAACGCTGATATTTCCAATGCACGAGCGCCTCGCCCGTCAGCGTTTTCTTCGTTCCGTCCGCATCCGCGATTTCCACGGAATCCGGCTTCGTGTTCAGCCACTTGTTCCGCTCCGGCGTTATCAGATCCGTCGGCGCTGCGAGCTTCAGATCGCGCCGCGTCAGATCCTTCGCGATCGTCTGCGCATTCTCCGGCAGCGCGGCGGGGCGCGTCGCGTAGTCGTCGAAAAGTGTCGGCGGTTCCGGGATGGTGCGTCCCGCGAAAAGCGCGCGGTTTTTTTCATCCGGCTCCCACGGGCGATGCGGCGCCTTGTGATGCAGCATCAGGAAAAACGGCTGCTCCTTTGGCCGCGTCTCCAGCCACTCGATTCCGAGATCGGTAATCACATCGCTCGCGTAACCTTTCACCGTCACCACGCCAGCGCCCGTCACGAAATCCGGGTCGCGATACACGCCCTGCCCCGGCAGCACGATCCACTGATCGAACCCCGTCGGATCGCTGCCCAGATGCCACTTCCCGATCATCCCCGTGTGATAACCGGCGGCTTGCAGCAGCTTCGCCACGGTCGGCTGCGTGCCGTCGAAGCGATTGAAAACGGGCGTCCCATTGAGGTGCGAATACTTCCCCGTCAGGATCGTCGCGCGGCTCGGCGTGCAGATCGAATTTGTCACGAACGCATTCGTGAAGCGCACGCCGTCCTTCGCGATCCGATCCATGTTTGGCGTCGCGTTCACCTTCGACCCGTAGCACGACATCGCGTGCGCCGCGTGGTCGTCGGTCATGATGAAAAGAATGTTCGGACGCTCGGCGGCGCGGGCGACGACGAGCAACGCGAGAAGGAAAAGCACGGGGAAACGCATGGGCGGAGTTTGGGAAAGGCGGGTGCATTTGGAAGGAAGATCGCTCCCACGCGCCTGCTTTTGGATGTGATTGAAAGGGAGCCGGAAAATTGGCTTCGCGTCCCGGAGGGACATCAGAAATTAGCCGGGGGTGACGCTGCGGAACCCCCGGACCAATTGATCGAATGGAATGCGCCCCGAAGGCGGCGCGAGAAACATTCGGCCTGCTTCTCGCGCCGCCTTCGGGGCGTGCTGCAAATACTACGGAAGTCCGGGGGTTCCGCAGCGTCACCCCCGGCTAATTTCTAATGTCCCTCCGGGACGCCCGGCAGGTGCGTGCGGTCGGCTTGCCTTCCAACGCACCCGCCTACTTCACTGCCGCGCCGTTGAGTTGGAGATACGTGTAGTCCTTCAGTGCCTTCTCGTAATTCGCGAGCAGCTTCATCGCCTCGCTGGGTTTCAGCCGGTCGCTCTTGATCGCCTCATCGACCTGCGCCTTCACCTGTTTCGCGAGATCGCCGTCGTTCCACTGCGTCATTCCGAGAACGTCCGCGATCGTGCTGCCGGCGATGGTTTCCTCGATGTACCAGCCGCTCTCCTCGTCATCGTCGAGGAAGACGTGCGCCTCGTTCACGCGACCGAAAAGATTGTGCAGATCGCCCATGATGTCCTGGTAGGCACCCATGAGAAAGAAGCCGAGATAGTACGATTCACCCGCGCGCAGCTTGTGCAGCGGCAGCGTGTCCTTCACGTCCTGCAGGTCGATGAACTTGCTCACCTTTCCGTCCGAGTCGCAGGTGATGTCCACGAGCGTTCCGTTGCGCTCGGGATACGTGTCGAGCCGGTGAATCGGCATCACCGGGAAAAGCTGCCCGAGCGCCCAGTGATCGAGCAGACTTTGGAACACGGAGAAGTTGCACACGTATTGATCGCCCAGCGCGACCTCGAGTTCCTTCACCTCGTCGGGGATGTATTTCATCCCTTTGCAAAACTCCACGATCATGTGCGTGAGCTGCCAGTAGATCGTCTCGATCTTCGCCTTGCTCTCCAGCTCCAGCAGCCCGAGGTCGAACATCGACTGCGCCTGCTCCTTGATTTCCTGCGCGTCGTGCAGCGACTCCATCCGGTTCTGCCGCGTGAGATTTTTCTGCAACTCGAGCATGTCGCTCAGCAGCTTCGGATCGCTCTCCGTCGGCTCGATCTCGATCGGTGCCTTGTCCTTTTCGATCGACCCGAACGCCTCGACGATCAGCACGGAATGATGCGCCACGATCGCGCGCCCGCTTTCGCTCACGATCACCGGATGCGCCACCTTCTCCGAGTCGCAGACCTCCATGATGTTATAGACAATATCGCGCGCGTATTCGTGCAGCGAGTAGTTCGTCGAGCTATCGAACGCCGTGCGCGACCCATCGTAATCCACGCCGAGCCCGCCACCCACATCGAGGTATCCGAGTTCGTGCCCCATCTTCGCGATCTTCGCGTAAAACCGCGCCGCCTCCCGCACCGCGCGCTTGATCGTCCCGATGTCCGGCACCTGCGAGCCGACGTGGAAATGCACGAGCTTCAGCGTGTGCGCCAGCCCCGCCACTTTCAGCGCATGGCTCGCCGCCACGAGTTCCGCCGTGCTCAATCCAAACTTCGCGTTCTCCCCGCCGCTCGTCGCCCACTTGCCAGAGCCCTTCGCCGAAAGCCGCACGCGCACGCCGATCATCGGCTCGACGCCCACTTCCTTCGACACCGCGAGGATTTGGTAAAGCTCCTCCAGCTTCTCCACGACCATAATGACCTTCTTCCCCAGCTTGCTCCCGAGCAGCGCATTCTGGATGAAAAGCGCATCCTTGTATCCGTTGCAAATGATGAGCGACTCCGGGTCCGAATGCACCGCCAGCGCCGCGAGCAGCTCCGGCTTGCTCCCTGCCTCCACGCCGAAATGATACGCACGTCCCGCGTCCATGATCTCCTCCACGACCTCGCGCAATTGGTTCACCTTGATGGGAAAAACCCCGCGATAAACGTTGCGATACTGATACTGGTCGATCGCTGCTTGGAACGCCTTGTTGATCGTCTCCACGCGATGCCGCAGCAAATCCTGAAAGCGCAGCACCATCGGAAACCCGAGCCCGAATTCGCGCTGCGCCTCTGAGATGAGTTCCATGATTTCGATCGGCGTCTTCGGATTTTGCGTCGGGAAAACCTGCACGTTCCCGCGCTCGTTGATGGAGAAATAATCGAGTCCCCAGCGATCGACGTTGTAGAGAGAAATGGCGGCGGGAATGTCCCAAGGGTGCTGCATCGCGCCGATGTAAGGCCCGCGTGTTTTGAATGCAATCGGCGTGTCGGGAAATTTCGCGCGCAGCCACTCAGGCTCACCAATCTCCGGCGTTTTCCAGCCGCAGTTCGATGCGATGAGCCGCGTTCATTTGCAGCAGGAAAACCGTGGTGCGTCCCGTCGCGGTGAGGCCGAGAATTCTGCCGTCCTCCATTCGGAAATGCTCCATCCACTGCTGAGTGCGCGGATGGAAGAGCGGCGTGACGCTCCCGGTATCCGGGTCGATGCTGGTGAGGTTCGGTCCTTTGAGCAGGTTGCAGTGGTTGCAGGCGAACGCGAGGTTGCCCCGTTCGTCACCGCCGCGGTGCTGGCGCGCGACAATGTGCTCGACGTGGTAGGTGAAGAAAGGCTCCCGCGCCTCCGCCATGCGGCAGTATTCGCATCGACCGCTGGCATCCTCGCGAACCCGCCGCCTGTCTGCCGCCGGGACGGGCATTAACTCTCCGCGCGCAGTTTCCGCCGTGCCTTCGATTGCAACACGCCGAGGAAGTTCGCAAACATCACGCAGCTTTCGTATTCGCCGCGCTCCTCGACGGTGAGCAGCCCCTCATTCGCGCGTTCCGCCAGCCACTCCATCCGCTGAGCTGCCTCCGGTGCCGCCCGCAACTCCACGAGCGCGCGCAGCGATGGATCATCCAAACAAGCCGTCACCGGCGACATGAGCGAATCCAGGGACATTGCATTCATGGTCCCGATCATATCGCGCTCGTGACGGCGGGCAAGCAGTGCGGCTCGGTTTTCGCGCCGCGAGCCCACTCATCCAACACGGTTTCGTGGGAATCGGATTAATCCTTCCCGCGCAGATCCTTCAGCAGCCGCGCAAAGGCGTCCTCGAAGGAGTCGTGATCCTTCCAGTGGGAAAAATCGGGGATGAAATACTGGCGCACCTCCTCCGCGAGATCCTTCCCGCTCGCGGAATCGCGGCACTCCCAGCCGAGCAGCGTCTCGTAATCCGTGAGCCGCACGGGAAAGAGTTTGCGCTTCCCGCTCTGGCGCTCGGCTTTGAAGCCATTGCGCAATTCATCCATCACCCACTCGCTTTGCAGGCTGTGTTCGGAGAGCACGATGAGCAGCTTGTCGTAAAAGCGAATCGCCGTCTCGATCTGCTCGTGCAGTTTCTCGCCGCCCTTCATGTCCTCCGGCGCAAACCACACCCGCAAATGCGCATCGCGCATCTTCCCGTGAAGTCGCCTGGCAAACTCCTCGTCTTTGGTGCTGTAGGAGATGAAGCAGGAGTAAAACTGAATCCCGTCCTCTGCACCGACGAGCGACTTCATCTGCGTGATGAAACTCTCCGGCACGCCACACCCGCGCAGGAAGCTCTCGGGGATTTTGCCTTTGGATTTGTAGATCGTGTCGATGCCAATGACGGAAGGACCGAAATGCCTGACGAGGTCGAGCCCTTTGACTTCGCTCAAGTCGCAAGTTGCGAACGTCGTGGAAGCCACAATCGCATCGGTAAGGTCTGCGCCGGTGAGGTTCGCTTCGCTGAGATTTGCAAGGCTGAGGTCTGCGCTTCTTAAGTCAGCGTGGTTGAGGTCTGCGCCGGAGAGAATCGCGATGCCAAGATCCGTGCCACTAAGGTCCGCATGGCTAAGGTCTGCGTGGCTAATGTCCGCATAATTAAGGTTCGCGAAGCTAAGGTCCGCGCCATTTAGGTTCGCTTCAACCAGAGGCACATCTCTGAGGTCCGCACCACTGAGGTCTGGGATTTCATCACTCTCTTTGCGCCAGCGATTCCATGCTTCGACATCTGCCTCCAGAATCTTCAAATGCTCTTCATTTGCCATATGCGCGTCCTTTCAAGCACTGCCCGCGTCGCGCCGCAACCCTCGGCGCTGTCAGCGCGAACTGTCGCTTTTCCCTCGGAAGCCCAGATACGCCTCGATCGCGTCGAGATAGGGCCGCTGCGTGTCCACGAGCCGGTGCTGGATTTGCCGCAGGTCCGCCTCGTGCGCGATTTCGCGGAGGATGCGCTCCATGCGCGCGCGGTATTCGGCGCGGATTTCCTCTGGGTCGATCTGGAGGCTCTCGCCGGATTCGAGATCGACGAAATTCGCGGCGGTGAGCGGGGGAAGATGCAGCTCGTCGGGATCGGCGATGTGCAGGAGCAGGATGTCGAATTTCCGATGCACGAAGCGCGCGAGGGCGTCGAAGAGCGGGCCGGTGTCGTCGAGAAAATCGGAGAGGATGACGAGCCGCCCGCGTTTTTTGATGAAGACGGCGCACTCCTCGATGGCGCGGGCGAGGCCGGTGGTGCGCGCGGGTTTCACCTGCTCGAGCGCGGTGACGATCTGGTGCAGATGCCGCCGCGTGCCGCCGGGCGGGATGAAGCGCGTGACGCGATCGGCGAAGAGGCCGAGCGAGATTTTGTCGCCCTGCGCGCGCATGAGGTAGCAGAGAGCGGCGGCGATTTTCGCGGCGAGGATGTATTTGGACTGCCGCTTCGCGCCAGCATAACGCATCGAGCCGCTGGTATCGACGAGCACGTAAACCGCCATGTCCGTCTCCTCCTCGAACTGCCGGATGTAGAGCCGCCGGGTGCGGCCGTACACGCGCCAGTCGAGTCGCGAGAGGTCGTCGCCAGCGACGTATTCCTTGTAGTCGGCGAACTCGGCGGCGGAGCCGTGCTTGGGCGACCGGTGTTTCCCGACGAAGAATCCATCGACGGTGGATTTGGCGAAGACGAGGAGGTTCTCGAAGCGCGCGAGTTCATCGACATTGAGCAGCGCGGAGCCGGGGAGTGGCGGGGGTCCGGTCATGGCCGGCGGGAGAAAATTTCGCGATACTCTTCGCGGTCACGAACCAGTGCCTCCAGAAAACGCGGCCAGCGGCGTTCGAGAAAGCTGGCGAATTTCGGCTGCTGCGACGCAGCGGCCTGGATCGTCTCGATCGGGATCGCGCGCTCGCATTCGATGCCGTGCAGCAACCACGCGCGGAGGCCGTACTCACCCTGCGCGAGCCACGCGAGCCGCTCGCAGCCGGTCAGGACATCGCGCACGAGATTTTCCTCCACGCGGTCGCGGAAAAAATCGTGAGTCGCCAGACGCGCGAGTTTTACATGTTTAAGATCCTGCCGCCCGCGCTGATCGAGACCGAAAAGGCAGGAGAGTTTGCTTTCAAGGCAAAGCAACGGATGCATCACGGGCAGTTCGCGTCCCTGCCAAGGCAGCATTCGTGCGGTGCGGCGGACTTCGTCGCGATTCGCGCCGACAATGCTGTGGAGAAAATGGATCAGCAACTCGCGGTCGCCGATCGGGACAGTCAACGAGCCGGAGTTCGGGATCGGAACCCGCGAGAAAGGATCGTAAAATTCCGCCTCGACTCCGAGAGAACTCGCCGCGCGCCGCGCATCGATGCTGCCCCCGAGGCAATCGAGATCGTGGCTGGCGAAAGGCTGGAGTTCCACCCATTCGGCGCTCGTGGTCCGATATTTTTCGCTCCACAAATTTAGCGCCTGCCCACCGACCACGACAAATTGAACGCCGGCATCGATCAGCCGGACGTAGAGATCGCTCAGTTCCTCGCTATTCCACCAGCCCATCTTCTTCGTCCGTCAGTCCACTGGAAAACGCGTCCGGATCCGCTGGAAAATCTTTGACCGAGCGATCGATCCCAATGCTGATGAGCCGCTGCGCCTCCTCCGGCGGGAGCGCGAGGAATTCCCGGCGGTCGGCTTCTTTCCGCCGCCACGTTTCGGTGGCATCGCTGACGATTCGATATTTGAAATCCATGACGGGTGGAAAGAGAGCCGCGTCCGCTGCCGCAGGCAAGCGCGATCAAGGAGCGGTGGTTTCCCAACCACCGAACTCCACGCCTCCGCGCGCGGGAAAAATCAGCCGCTGTGTGGGCGTGGGGATCGGTGGTTGGGAAACCACCGCTCCTTGGTCAGTACGCTTTTTCCTGCACGCTTTGCAGCAACTCCGCGACGACGTGCTGCGACTTCCGGCCCGCTCCGGTCGCGCGGTAGTTCACGATCACGCGATGCTGCAGGACGGACGCCGCGACTTCGCGCACGTCGGCGGTTTCGGCGGCGACGTTTCCTTTCAAAAGCGCGAGCGCCTTCGCCCCGAGCACGAGAAACTGCGAGGCGCGCGGGCCGGCTCCCCATTCCACAAATTCCTTCGCCGCCGCGGGCGCATTCGCGTGGCCGGGGCGCGTCGCTTCGGCGAGGCGCACGGCGTAGTCGATGACGTGATCCGACACCGGCGCGGCGAGCACGAGGCGCTGCACGGCGCGGATGTCTTCGAGCGAAGCGACGGGCGCGAGTGTCGGCGGGACGCGCAGCGTGGTGCGGCGCACGATTTCCACTTCCTCATCGTGCGCGGGATAGTCGAGATGCAGCGAAAACATGAAGCGGTCGAGCTGCGCCTCGGGCAAGGGATACGTACCTTCCTGCTCGATCGGATTTTGCGTCGCCACGACGAGAAACGGATCGGGCAAATCGCGCGCCTGCCCCGCGACCGTCACGCGCCGCTCCTGCATCGCTTCGAGCAAGGCGGACTGCGTCTTCGGCGGCGTGCGGTTCACCTCATCGGCGAGCAGCAGATTCGCGAAGATCGGTCCCTGGAAATACTCGAACTCCAGCTTGCGATCCCGCTCCTGCAAAAGCTCGGAGCCGATGATGTCGCTCGGCATCAGGTCCGGCGTGAACTGGATGCGCTTAAAGCTGAGATGCAGCGTTTCCGCGAGACTGCGCACGAGCAGCGTCTTCGCGAGCCCCGGCACGCCGATGAGCAGGCAATGCCCGCGCGCAAACAGGCTCACGAGCAACCCGGTAACGATCGCCTCCTGCCCGACCATGACTTTTCCCAGCTCGGCCACGATCCGTTCATACACATCTTTCACAGCAGTCGGCGCGATTTCAGTCATGGGATGGGGAGGCTATGCGCGCAGCGGCGCGGTTGCCAAATGGGAAAGTGCGTTGTGCAAACGGATCGCGCGAGAAGTTCACCCGCGCATCTCCACCGCCGCGACCGCTTCCGTGTCGCGCACCAGCCATTTCATGCTGCATAGCCAGATGACTCCCGCGACGAGCATGACTGTGGAGACGACAAAAAAGCTCAGGTTCCAGGTGCCGTGATCGCGGATCCATCCGATGAGCCAGGGCGAAAGCGCGTCGCCGAGCGCATGGATGACGAGAATGTTCAGCGCAAACGCCGTGGCCCGCATCGCGGGCGGCGTGACGTTGGCGAGCGCGGTGTTTGCCGGTCCCACGTTTAGAAAAAGAAAAAACATCGCGAAGAAGATCGCGATCCAGGCGAACGGAAACGGCAGGTAAAGCATCGCGATCGTCGCGGGAAAACCGAGCAGCATGCCGCAGCCCGACACCAAAAAATACGCGCCGGGAATGCGCGGGCGCAGCTTGTCGCCGAGCCATCCGCCGAGCAGCGTCGAGACGATGCCCGCGACGACGAGGATTCCGCCGAAGACCAAATCCGCCTGCGCCAGCGGAACGCCGCGCGCCTCGTGAATATAAGTGGGTGCCCACACCGACAGGCCGCCGATGGCAAACGTCATCGCCGTTTGCGCGCCGATGTTCGCGAGCAGCGACGGGATTTTCAGCAGCTTTTTGTAATCGGCGAGGCCCGGCTTGCGACCCGCCTTTTCACCCACGATCGAGGCCCGGCGCGGCTCGCGCATCAGCGCGCAAAGTCCCGCGAGCAAAAGCCCCGGCGGCGCAACGAGGAAAAACGCCCAGCGCCAGCCGAGGTAGTGGCTCGCCAGTCCGCCAAAGGCGTAGCCCAGCGCGCTGCCGACCGGGATGGCCATGAAGAACCACGCGAGCACGCGCCCGCGTTTTTCCAGCGGATAAAGATCGCTGATGATCGTCGGCGCCGCCGGCCCGTATCCCGCCTCGCCGATGCCGAGAAAAACGCGCGTCCCGAGCAACATAGCAAAGCTGGACGCGAGGCCCGTGACACCGCTCGCGACGCTCCACAGCGCCACGCTCAGTCCGATGATGACCCAGCGCGAATGCCGGTCCGCGAGCCAGCCAAAGACCGGCGCAGTCAGCATGTAGCTCACGAGAAACGCCGTGGTCAAAAGCCCCGCCTTGCTGTTCGCATCGGGATCACCCGCTAGAAATTCCACCTTCAACGCGGGGATGATGGACGCGAGAATGTAGCGGTCGAGATAGCAGCAAAGATTGATCGCCAGCAGCAGCGCGAGCGCGCGTCGGGCACCGGGAAACGGGGCGGGTGAAGTGGTGCGGGCGTCGTCCATGCGCGCCGTTCATAGTGGGAAAGGCGGGAAATCCAAGCCTCACGGAACGCGCGTCTGACCTCGGATCGAATTTGCGCTTGCGCATCCGGGCGCGGATGCGGATGAACCAAGCGACATGCAACTGACCGATGAACAGAAACAGCACGTTATCCGCTGGATCGCCGAGGGGCAGAAGCTCGCCGATGTGCAGCGCCGCCTCGCGGATGAATTCGATGTCCGCCTCACCTACATGGAGGCGCGCTTCCTGATCGACGATTTGCAACTAACCCCGCAAGACCCACCCGAGCCAGCGCCAAAACCCGCGCCTACTTCCGCCGCGCCGGCCGAGCCGTCGGTGCTGGCTGGGCCGATGGATTCGCCTGCGCCGGTGGGTGGGAAGGTTGTCTTGAAAGTCGATGAAATCATGAAACCGGGAATGCTCGTCAGCGGCACCGTGACGTTCAGCGATGGCGGAAAAGCCGCGTGGTACATGGACCAGATGGGACGGCTCGGGATGAACCCGGAACAGCCCTCGTACCGTCCGCCCGAGCCCGACATCAACGAATTCCAAATCGCGCTGGACAAGGAACTGACGCGGCTGGGGATTTAGGCGGCAGATTTCCGCGAGAGAAAGATGAAGGTTCTCATCTCCGGCGTGTGCGGGTTTGTGGGGAGTTCTCTGGCCCGCTGGTTTGTCGAAAACGATTCGCAAATCGAGGTCGCGGGATTCGACAATTTCATCCGCGCCGGCAGCGAGACGAACCGGCGCGCGCT
>JAYVRQ010000727.1:0-3111 GCA_043776145.1 Chthoniobacteraceae bacterium | reverse complement strand
GCAGCGCGGGGATGCCGGCGAGCCAGGTGGACAGGATCACGCCGAATGCACCAATGGTGAGCAGGGCGATGCCGGCGTCTTCGAGTGATTTCACTTTGGAAATCTCGCCCGCGATCCAGGAGCCCGCGCCAATCCAGATTGTGACACCCACTGCGCCGAAGAGGATCGCGCCGAGGCGGCTGCCATTGGTGAAGACCATCGACCACGGAATCGCGCCGAGCGCCAGCGCGCCGCCGAGCAGGAGCGCCCACGGTTTTCCCAAGGCAAAACCCGCGCCCAAAAACAGCAGCCCCGCGACCACCGATCCACCTGCGACACAGGCCTCGATGGTTTCCCGGCGCGTGAGCGCGTAGCGCGCGAAGCGGTCGAAGAGCAGGATGAAATTTCCGACGGAATTCGCGACGAACGCCCACAGCACGAGCAGCAGATAGAGCGCGCCGATCGCGAGCGCGAGCGTGGCCGAGACCGTCCCGGCGAGCATCCGCAGCAGGCGGAAGCCGAAGTAAAGTCCGAGCGTCACCATCCATTGCGACTTCTCTTTCAGCCGTCCCATCCAGAGGCAGTAGCGCAGGTAGCCGCTGTAAAATGGGGAGCGCGCGCGGAAGCTCGCGAGCAGGCCCTGCCGTGCGCCTTCGAGCCCCGGCGCGAGCCGCAGCGCCTCGCGAAAATGCGTCTCCGCCGCGCGATGATCCCCGCGCTGGAGCGCCGCCCAGCCCGCGCTGTAATGCGTGTGCGCGTTCTCGGGATCGCGCTCGAGCATCCCCGCGATTTGCGCGCGGTTTTCGACATCGCGGCCCTGATTGCGCAGCGATTCGGCGAGCAAATTCGCCGCCATCGAATACTCGGGATCGATCGCCAGCGCGGCGCGCGCGGTGCGTTCCGCGTCGGGCCAGTCTTTCATTAAAACGTGGGACTGCGACTGCGCGGCGAGCGCCTGCTCGGAGTGCGGCTCCAGCGATTGCGCCATGCGCGCGGCGGCAAGCGCGTCGCGGTGACGATTGAGCGAGTTCAGGATGAACGCGCGCATCGTGTGATGCCCGCCGTCATTCGGCTCGGCGGCGATGGCGCGGTCGATGATTTCGAGCGCCTCCGCGTCGCGGCCATCCTGCGAATGCACGGCATGGGCGAGCAGGCCGAGGAGCGCGTCGCTGTCCGGCTCGGAGGCCAGCGCGTCTTTGAACCGCTGCTCGGCGTCGGCGTAGCGGCCGAGTTCGAGAAAACGCAGGCCGAGTTTGAGCTGCGCGCGTCCGGCGGCGGCGCTCATTTTTTCATGCCGAGGTAATCCAGCACGTCGTCGTAGAAGCCGCCCTGGTTCGCGTAGAGCGCGTAATTTTTTGCGCTCTCGAACCACGCGCGCGTGCTCGGCTTCACCTGCTTCGCGCTGTCGAGAAGTTCGCTCGTGCTGATCGGGACGACGCGCCCGTCTTTCATCGCGCGCTCCATCAGCCGCTCGATGGTGATGTCGAAAACCGCCTTCAAATCCGCGCCGGAAAAATCCTTCGTCTTCGCCGCGACCCTGGCGGCATCAAGCGTTGCGACGGGTTTGTCTTTCGCCATCACTTCCACGACGGCCTGCCGCGCGGGCTCGTCCGGCGGCGGGACGAAAAGGATGCGGTCGAAGCGTCCGGGGCGGCGGAACGCGGGGTCGAGATGCCACGGCGCATTCGTCGCGCCGAGGATGAGCAGGCCGTCGTTGTCGCCCACGTTGCCGTCGAGTTCGGCGAGGAATTGATTGATGAGCGTGCGGCCCGCGCTGCCGCGGAGGTCGTTGCGGTCGGCGGCGAGCGCATCGACTTCATCGAAGAAAAGCACGGCGGGCGCGTGACGCCGCGCGCTCTCGAAAAGCTCGTGCATTCGCTTCTCCGAATTGCCGATCCACATGTCGAGAATCTGATGAATGCCGATCGAGAGAAACGCCGCCTTGATCTCACCCGCCGTCGCGCGCGCGAGCAGCGTCTTGCCGCAACCGGGCGGGCCGTAGAGCAGCACGCCGCCGCCGAGTTTCTTTCCGTACGCCTTGAAGATTTCCGGGTTTTGCAGCGGGAAAATAATCTTCCGGCGAATCTCATCCTTCACCGAATCCATCCCGCCGACGTGCGCGAAATTCAGCTTTGGTTTTTCGATCTCCGCGATGTCGTCCGATGTTTCCTCGTCGTCCTCATCGGGCGCTTCGCCGAGGACTCCGCCGCTGCCCACGGCCATCCGTCGAGGCTCATCGGCACTGGATTCCGGCTTCTTTCCCCCCGCGTAAAGATCGTTCTCCAGCGCCGCGTCCTTCACGGTCGGATCGATCTTCAGCGCAGCTTCGTAGCGCGTGCGCGCGGAGTCGCGATTGCCGTCGATGAGTTCCAGCCGCGCGAGCAGCACCAGCGCGCCAGTATGCCGCGGCGCGCGCCCGAGCAGCGACTCCAGCCGCACCGCCGCCTCGCTCGTTTTCCCCGCGAGATGCAGCACCCGCGCGATGCCGACCTGCGCATCCGCGTGCGCCGGATCGCGCGCGAGGATTTTCTCGAAAACCGACCGCGCATCGTCGAGCAGCCATTCATCGAGACAACCCTGCGCATAGAGCAGAAGCAGCGGCGGATTATCGGGCGAAACCGCAAGGGCCGCGCGCAGGGAGTCGAGTTTGGAAGACATGGCCGCGCACCGTGCGCGTGGTTTCGCCGGCGTGCAAGTCTGCCGGGAATGGGCGGATCGGATCCGGCAGAAAGAAGCCCCGTGCACGCTTGCGGCTAACCGGCGGCACCGATTGAACGGGCATCTTTTCCAAGGAAGATACAAGTCTGCTTGCCCACCTTCCCGCCTTCTCGGTGGTTGTCGATCCCGATGAGCGCGGGTACTTTGCGATGTCGAGCGACTACATTCAGCTCAATCCGATCCGGGCGCGATCGGTCGGTCTGGCGAGCGTCTTCCCTTCATGCGGGCTTTTGTTTGGTGAACCTAAATCCACGTCCCATCGGCGATCACCGCGCCCTTGGGCACCACGACGATGCCGTCGCGGACGTAGAAATTCGGGCCGTCGAATTCGTCGGGTTTGCCTTCCGGTGTGATGACGCAGCCGTGGCCGATGCGCGCGTTTTTGTCGATGATCGCGTGGTCGATGACGCAGTT
>JAYVRQ010000726.1:0-10598 GCA_043776145.1 Chthoniobacteraceae bacterium | reverse complement strand
AGAAGCCGGTGAAAAAGCGGAACGCGAAGCGAGGAACGGATCATGGAAGCGAGGTCATTCCCGTCCGCGCATCCGCGCAAGCGAAATGTGCCACGGGCTTTCCAGCCCGCGAAATTCAACCCGCCGCGCCCGCGAGTTCCGCCCGCACCGTCTCCCACGCCTGCCGCAGCGCGTCGCGGTCGCGGAGGATCGCGTCGATGTCGCATTTGAAATTTCCCGCGTCGAGTTTGAGCGCGCTGTTCTCGCGTTGCAGGGCGTCGCGCTCCTCCAGCACGCGGCGGTGGACTTCGATGGGCACGGTGGACTGGCCGTTGTCGAGCGACATCAGCGGTGCCTGTCCCAGGATGTCGATCTGACGCTGCAAGGCCGCGACTTGGTTTTGCAGCTCGAGATTGTCGCGCCGCAGGAAGTCGATCTCGGACTGCGTCGGCGCGGGGCCGATGTGCAGGCCGTCGCGTTCCAGCGGAGTCTCTGGCGAGAAATCCACCTCCACATTTCCAAAGCGAATCCGGCAGGTCTCGTGAAGATGGAAGTCGCCCACGGGTCGCCCGCCGATGCACGTCAGATTGGTCGATTCCAAATCGTGCAGCCGGTAGTGCCCGCGCACCAGGAGCAGCTCCGCGTGATGCGACGACACACTCGGGTCGGGAATCTGGATCGTGTTGTCCGCGCCGCGCCCGATCGTGATGCGCGCCCCGTCGAGCAGGAACGTCCATTCATCGGATTGATTCGGGAGTGTGAGGCGGAGAAAAGGCATGGAACGGACGGCTCCCCGCGCGGGCGGCGAGACTTTCAAGCACCGCCCATGCCGGGCCGGACCGCAGCACCCGCGCTCTTCGGGCAACCCGCCAATCGTGCTCGAAATCCGCCGCGCTGACAGACGGGACGCTGGTAACATTGTCAGCCGTCATCCGATGCAATCCAAAGCGCTTTTGCAGTGGGATGGCACTTGCCAAAAATCCGCGCTTTTCCACAGTCTGCGATTTTCAAGCACTGCCGAATTTTTCATATTATTCGCGGCTATATCCCTGCGAATCCCCTGATTTTTGCACGGAAAAGACCCCGGCGAAACGAAGGGATTGCCTGATTCAAAATCATCGCACTTAGAGGCGGATGTCACCATTAGGCGGACAAAAAGATCGGCATTTGTCCTACAGTAAATCAGAGGGAATATGTTTGACCATAAAGGTGCAAATTATGGAAAACTTGAAATATCTTGCCAAACAAAACATCTCGCCAAGTCGTGTAGGACTGACGGCCCATCCAACAAAAGAAAGAACCCATGAAACACACCGATACCTTCCGCATTTCATCTCCCCGCCGTTCCATTTGGGCGCGGCTCCCTGCCAGGTGGAGCGGCGCATTGCGCTCGATGGAGCCACTCGCCGCCGCTGCCGTTTTCAGCCTGGTTGTCACCGAGGCCGGGGCGGTTTCCTTCAGCCAGCAACCCGGCCTTTGGTCGGTTCCCAGCACTTGGTCAACTGGCATCGTGCCCGACGGCAGCAGCAGCGTGTTTGTCCTGCACCCTCTAATCCTCGACATCGACCTGACGCTGAGCGCCACCGACGTTGCGCTGCTGGTGAATGGTGACGCTTCCATTTCGGGGTCCGGCCTGATCCACAGCACGGCTTGGTCAATCCTGTCCCTCCGGGGAGGGACCGTCACTTCGACCTTCGATGTCACCGAAATCGACGTCTATACTGGCGCGACCGCGACGATCCGCCGGGGGCGCGCCATCCATTTGTTTCTGGAGCCCTCCAACACCTTGAGCATCGTCCAGGCACCCGGCCAGACGGATGGCCTGACGCTTGATGGCAACGTGTTTTTCCAATTCAACAACGGCACGGCAAAGATCAACCTGAGTTTCGATGCGGGCTCCAGTTTGTATGACTGGGCGTTTCGCTGGAGAGGCGATCACGATGACTACCTGACCGGACTCTTGGGCACGCAGCTCACTTTCTCCGGCGTGTCGGACGTCAATATCCATTTCGACGCCAACGACGGCTACACTTACGTCGGGGCTGGGTGGAATTCGGTCCCGGAGCCTTCGGTGCTCGGCTTGTTCGGCGCGGGCGGGATGCTCCTGCTCCGGCGCCGTCGCTGACACGGGAGAGGCTGCGGCGCTTGCGTTCGCGCGTCCGGTGCGGGAAGGTCCGCGCCTTTCCATGCTCGCCGAGATTCAGCGCCGCCGCACTTTCGCCATCATTTCGCATCCCGATGCGGGGAAAACCACGCTCACGGAAAAGCTGTTGCTTTACGGCGGCGCGGTGCAGCTCGCGGGGACGGTGACGGCGCGGAAAAATGCGCGCGCGACGACTTCGGACTGGATGGAGTTGGAACGCAAACGCGGCATCTCCGTGTCGAGCACCGTGCTGCAATTCGACTACGGTGGCTATCGCGTGAACCTGCTCGACACGCCGGGTCACAAGGATTTTTCCGAAGACACCTACCGCGTGCTGACGGCGGTGGATGCCGTGGTCATGGTCATCGACGCGGGCAAGGGCATCGAGGCGCAGACACGCAAACTTTTCGAGGTCTGCCGCCGCCGCGGCGTGCCGATTTTCACTTTTATGAACAAGTGCGACCGGCCCACGCGCGAGCCGCTTGCCCTCCTCGACGAACTCGAAAAAGTGCTCGGCATCGGCGCCTTCCCGGTGAACTGGCCGCTCGGCACCGGCTTCACTTTTCGCGGCGTGTACGAGCGGCAGACGCGCGACGTGCATCTCTTCGAGCGCACCGCGCACGGAGCCTACCGCGCGCCCGTGCAGGTCGCCGACCTGAGCGATCCCTTGGTAAAGGAAAAGCTGGAGCCCGACGACTACGCGCGCGCCGTGGAAGAGCTGGAAATGCTCGACATCGCGGGCGTCGAGTACGACGAAGCCGCCGTCCATCGCGGCGAACAAACGCCCGTCTTCTTCGGCAGCGCGATGAACAATTTCGGCGTGCAACTTCTCCTCGACGCCTTCCTCGCCCGCTCGCTCCCGCCGCAGCCGCGCGCGGCGGTTCCTCTCGATGGGCCGTTCAGTGGGTTCGTCTTCAAAATTCAGGCGAACATGGATCCGCGCCACCGCGACCGCATCGCGTTCCTTCGCATCTGCTCCGGCCATTTCGAGCGCGACATGAATGTGATCCACGCCCGCACGGGAAAGAAGGTCCGCCTCGCCAGCGCGCACAAACTTTTCGGCCAGGATCGCGAGACCATCGACGATGCCTACGCGGGCGACGTGATCGGACTCGTCGGGCACAGCGAATTTGGAATCGGCGACACGCTCACCGCAGAGCCCGGCATCGAGTTCCGCGAAATCCCGCGCTTCCCGCCGGAGTGCTTCGCCTACCTGCACAATCCGAATCCGGGGAAATTCAAACAGTTCCGTCAGGGTCTCGAACAGCTCTTGCAGGAAGGCGTCGTGCAAGTCTTCGAGTTGCGCGATTCCCTCCAAAAAATCCCGCTCCTCGCCGCCGTCGGCCCGCTGCAATTCGAGGTCGTGCAATACCGCCTCGAAAGCGAATACGGCGCACCCAGCACGCTCGAAGTCGCCTCGTGGCAAGCCTTCCGCTGGCTCCCCGCCGGCACCGACGCCGCAGGGCTCAAACTTCCCACCGGCTGCCGCCTCGCGCACGACTCCACCGGCCAGCCCGGCATCCTTTTCCCAAACGCCTGGACGCAAAGATATTTCGCCGAGCAGAATCCCGGAGCCGCGTTGCAAGAACTGCCGTCCGCGTAAAGTCGCCGAAGGCGCAACCTTGGACGCTTCGAGCCCAAGGTTGGGAATGGATGTTCCCCGCGCGGTGTAGGATATTTCGCGCGATGTCCGATCTCTTTACCGCCGCCGATGCGCCCGCCGCGCCCGCGCTTGATGCTCCGCTCGCGCAGCGAATGCGCCCGCGCACGCTGGATGAGTACGCGGGGCAGCAACACATCCTCGGGCCGGGAAAATTGCTGCGCCGCGCGATTGAGGCAGACCGGCTTTCTTCGGTCATCCTCTTCGGTCCGCCGGGGACGGGAAAGACGACGCTCGCGGAGATCATCGCCAGCGCCACGCAGTCGCGCTTCGAGCGGCTGAGCGGGGTGGAAAGCAACGTCGCGGATTTGCGGCGCGTGATCGCGGCGGCGGCAAACCGGCTCGCGAACAGCGGCGCGAAGACGATCCTGTTCATCGACGAAATCCATCGCTGGAACAAGGCGCAGCAGGACGTGCTGCTGCCCGATGTCGAGCGCGGCACCGTGCGGCTCATCGGCGCGACGACGCACAATCCGTTCTTCTACATCAACAGCCCGCTCGTCTCGCGCTCGCAGGTTTTCCAACTCGAACCGCTCGCCGTGGAAGACCTCGCCGCGCTCCTGCGACGCGCGCTGGCGGATGAAGCGCGCGGATTTGGAAAACAAAATGTACGGCTCGATGAGGACGCGCTGCTTCACCTCGCGACGACTGCCGACGGCGACGCGCGTCGGGCGCTCAACGCGCTCGAAATCGCAGTCGTCACGACGGCTGCGAGCGATGGGGTCATCCACATCACGCGCGAGATTGCCGAGGAGAGCATTCAGAAAAAAGCGGTCGTCTATGATGGCGACGGCGATCAGCACTACGACACGATTTCCGCGTTCATCAAAAGCGTGCGCGGCAGCGATCCCGACGCGGCGCTCTACTGGCTCGCGAAGATGCTGTATGCGGGCGAGGAAATCCGCTTCATCGCGCGCCGCCTCGTGATCCTCGCCAGCGAAGACATCGGCATGGCCGATCCGCAGGGGCTCATCCTCGCGGTCGCGGCGCAGCAGGCGGTGGAATTTATCGGCCTGCCCGAAGCGCAAATCCCGCTCGCGCACGCGACCGTATATTTGGCGACCGCCCCGAAATCCAACCGCGCCTACGCCGCGCTTTCCGCCGCGCAGAAGGAGGTGAAGGAAGGCGTGACGCTCGCCGTGCCGCGGCACTTGCGCGACGGCGGGAGCAAGCGCGCGAAGAAGGCGCTCGGGCACGAGGGCTATCAATACAGCCATGACTTCGACGGAGCCTACGTGCCGCAAGCGTACCTGCCCGAGGGCCGCCGCTACTACGAGCCGGGCGATCAAGGCCACGAGAAGCGGGTGAAGGAGCGGCTGGAATACTGGCGGGCGCTTTTCGAGCAGGCGCAGAAAGACAAGACGTAACGGGGCGCGCTCGACCGGGATTCCGGGGAGCGCGCGCGTCTCGCGTGCTGGCGAAGGCGTCCCGCCTTCGCGGACTTCCCTGCGCGCTCGCAACATGAAGCGCATTCACTTTTCCTGCGATCCACACCGAAAAAAGTTCGTTTCGGCGGGACGCCGAAACCAGCACGCGAGACGCGCGCGCTCCCCGGAATTTTCCCTGCCGCGCGAAACATGTCGCCGCAGTCCAGAGCCCTCGGCGTTACTATTTCAGCGTCCTGAGAAATGCGAAGAGGTCGCTGACTTGCTCCGGCGGCAGTGCGTCGAGCAGACCCTCGGGCATGAGCGAGCGGCGGAGGTATTGCGTGCGGGCGATTTCACTTTTGGCGATGCGGCGGTCGGCGGCTCCCGGGAGGCGGACGATCACGGCGTCTTTGTCTTCGCTCACGAAGAACGCTTCGACCAGGTCGCCGTTTTTCAGCTCGACGCGGTAAATGCGGTAGCCGTTTTCCATCGCGGCGTTGGGCGTGAGGATGTTTCGCAGGATGGCCTCGGTGCCCATCGCGCCGACGCCGCTGAGGTTTGGGCCGATGTTGCCGCCGGTCGGTCCCATGAGGTGGCACGCCTGGCAGAGTGCGGCGGTGGCTTTGCCGCGCGCGGCGTCGCCGGGCTGCGCGGCGAGGGCGCGGTATTTGGAAAATTTCACGTCGAGGGCGATGGACTCGTCGGGCGTGAGGATGGGCGGGAAGTCGTTCGTCTTCGCGATCTTTGCGCCCGCGCCAAGTTTGCCCCAACCGGTTTCGCCAGTGGCGTGGAAGACGAGGCCGTCGCGCGGCGAGGACGCCGCGAGAACTACCTGCGACGGGGCCGTCGCAGCTACGAGACTTCGGTCGAAGTTGTCGCGAATTTCCCCGGCGGTGCGCTCGCGATTCCAGATGCGGTATTCGGCGAAGGCACCTTCGGTGCCGCCGGGTGCGCCGGTCGCGCCGATGCGCGGGTTTTCGATTTTTTGCGGCGCGAGTTTGGAGTCGGCGGTGTCGAGTTCGCCGTTGATGTAAAGCTTCCATTTGCCTGCGGCGTCGCGCGTGGCGGCGACGTGGGTCCAGAGATCAGGTGCGATCGGCTTCGTCGAAACGATCGCATCGTGAATTGTGCCGCCGACCCACACGCGGAATTTCGAGTCGTAGAAATTCATGTCGAGTGTGTCTTTTGCGTAGAGGATGCCGTCCGCGTTCCCGATGCCCGGCGCGAGGCGCACCCACGTTTCGATGGTGCATGGGCCTTCGATCGTCAGGCCCGTTTCGGCGAAGGCGTCTTCCTTGCCATTGAGCGTGAGCACGGGGCGGAAGAGCGCGGCGAGACTGGTGAGCACGCGTGCGAGCGCGGGGTCGTTCGGGCCGAGCACGGCTTGCAGGCGGTCGAAAGTGGCGGCGTCAAGATCGGCGGGGGCGATCGTTTTTGCGTCGATCGCGGCGACGATGGCGGCGGCGCCGGGTTTGGTCGCGGAGAGTTTGTCGAGCGCGAGGCGTCGCGGGGTGGGCGCGAGTTTGGGGTAAAGGGCGAGCGTGCGCGCGGGGGCGTCGGCGGCTTTGGAGGAGGCGAGCGCAGTGAGGGCGGCGTCGCGCACGGTGGCGTCGGGCGCGGATTCGGCGAGCTTGGCGAAGAGGTCGGTTTTGGCGCTGCCGATTTCGCCGAGGGCGCGCAGGGCGGAAAGCGAGACGGTTTTCACGGCGGCATTTTGCACGATCGCCGCGAGCGCGTCCTCGGCGGTGGCGAGCTTGAAGCCGGCGGCGAGTTTCACGCCGAGATCGAGCGCGGTGGCGTCCTTGCTCGCGAGCAGCGTCGCGGCGGCCTCGGCGAGCAGGGGCGTGAGCTTCGCGGCGTCGAGTTTCGTGCGAACGGCGAGGAGCGATTCGAGCACCGCCGCGCTGGTCGCGGGATTGCCGAGCGCCGCCTTCACCGCGTCGCCGACGCCGGGCTCGTCGAGGAATTGCACGAGCCGCAACACTTCCTCCTGCCCCGGCGGTCGCGTGAGTTTCGGCAGCAACTGCGCAACCCGCGAAGCACTGGCCTTCGGCTCCAGCGCGAGCGAGGCGAGGAGGCGGGCTTCGAGCGGCAACTCGCGCGCTGCGCGGGAAGGTAGAAATTTTTTCGTGTTGATCGGATCGGACGTCTTTGCGAGTTCCCCGAGCGTCTTCGTCGCGGTGACATCCAAAAATTTGGCGACGGCTTCAGGATGACGCTCCAGAAACATCCGCACAAGGTATCGCTCGTAAGCTCGGTCATAAGCTTCTCGCACTTTGATGGGCTTGCCGTTGCGAGTCGCGGGTGCCGTCGGCGCTTCGAGCGGCTCCGCCGCGAACGTCAGCAAGAACCCAATCCCGAAAAACATGGCGTCAATGCTCTCGCTGGCTTGCGGCGTGATGCGGTTCCCGACCGTGCGGATCAGTTGAGCGCGCACTTCGGTGTCGGCGTCTTCGAGCATCCCCGAAAGCTCGAACGCCTCTTCGAGTGAGGTGTAGCCCGTGTCCTGATCCATCCGCACCAATTCGCGCCGGACGTTGCGGTTTGGATCGGACGCCAACTCGGGAAAATCCATGATCCAGATATTTCCGGGCCGCATCTCCTTCATCGCCCATAACGATTGGATTCGGCGCGCTGCCGGTTGGCTTGTGTCCTTCACAATCGCGGTGATCTTTTTCTCCAAGTCGTCTGAGAGCAATGAGTCGCTGCGATCCCCAATCGCCTGCCATGCCAGATGGCTCTGCGCCAGCGATGGCCCGCCGAGCTTGGCCAGAAGCTCATCTCCGGTCGCCTTCGTAAAATCCTGCATCGGAAACGGCTGCTGCCCGGTCGCCTTCACGCGCCAGATGCGGCCGCGCGTTTTGTCGCGGTCGGGATGATTCCGCGCCACTTCATTATGCGAAATGATCTTGTTGTACCAATCGACGATGTAGAGGCAGCCGTCGGGGCCAAAGGTGATCGCGATGGGACGGAACCATTCGTCGCCCGACTGGATGAAATCGCCGAGCAGCCGGTAGCTGAAACGCGGGCCGTCGGGGATGATTTTGATGGCCTGGATTTTTCGCGTGATGGGGTTGGCGACGTACATCACGTCGCAGTAGGCACGGGGGAAAGTGCTCAGTGCGGAGTGCTCAGTGCTCAGTTTTTCACGATTCGCGTCCGCTCCCGAAGTCTGAGCACTGAGCACTGAGGACTGAGCACTTTCCCCAATCCACTTATCCGACAGCGCGAGTCCCGACAGCCCCGTCCCGCCCATCGGAATCCCCGGCGTGCCCGGAAACTCGGGCGCGTAGCTTTTCCACTGCGAATCCGAGCAGCCGGGATAGTTCGCGTATTCGTGGAAGGCCATGACGGGGTAGCCGAAATCGTTCGCCTCCTGAATCCACGCCTGGCCTTCGCCATCGAGCACGAGGCCCCAGATGTTGCACGGGCCGTTGCTCGTGATTTCAAAGCCGGTGCCGTCGGGGCGGAATTTCGCCATGCGCGTTTGGTCGAATTTCACCGCTTTCTCCGGCGGTTCGCCGGGACGCTGCACCTTGCTGTAATTGAACGCGCCCTGCGCCATCCAGATCCAGCCGCCCGGCGCGCGCATGAATTGATGCGGGAAAAGATGAGAGTCCTGCACGCCGAAGCCGGTCAGGATTACGGTGCGTTTGTCTGCGCGACCATCGCCGTCGGTGTCTTCGAGAAAGGCGATGTCGTGACCGTGCTGGACGTAGCAGCCGTTTTTGTAAGCGAGCACGCCGAGCGGGATGGCGAGGCCCTCGGCGAAGACGCGCGGCTTTTGCACGCCGGACGCGAGCGGCGTGTCGAAGACGAGCACTTTGTCCTTCGCCTTGCTCGCGTAGAGCGCATCGGCGGCGGCGGGATTTTCGTTGCCGTCCACGGGGTATTCGAGCGCGGTCGTCGTCCACAGCGCGCCTTTTTGGTCGAAGGCGATGGGGACAAATTTGCCGATGCCATTGGCGATGTCTTCGCTGGCGACGAGCTCGATTTCAAAACCGGGCGGCATGGTGAAACTCGCGCGCTCGTCGTCAGGTGAAAGCGGCGACACCTTCGCGGCTTTGGCCGGCTCGGGTGCGCCGATGATTTTTTCCGTCGGCGGCAATTCCTCGATGGTGAGGTCTTTCACCTGGACCAGCGCCTTGCCACCGCCGTGGACCTGGATGCCGCTTTTGCCCGTCTGCACGATGGCCGCATCGGCCTCGGTGTAGTCCACGCCTTGCACGCCGTTGATCCACGTCTGGATGCGCCGGCCATCGGCGCGGATGATGTATTCGTTCCAGTCGTTCAGCTTGATGACCGGCCGGAGCGCCTCCATGTCGGAGGGCGCCATGAGTTTGTTGCGCCGCGATTCATCGTAGATCGCGCCGTACCAGCCCGGCTCGCCGTAGTCGCACTGGTAGCCGGCCATCTCGCTGTTGTTCGGCACGCGCTGGCTGCGGATTTGGAAGCCGCTGTTCACGAAGCCGGTGCCGGTGAGCTTGATTTTGAAGCGCACGATGAAGTCGCCGTAGTCCCGCGTTGTCGCGAGAAAATCGTTTTCCTTCACCGTCTCCGTGAGCGAGCCGCCGGTGATGACGCCCTCCTCGACGCGCCAGATTTTCGCATTCCCCTCCCAGCCCGCGAGCGTCTTGCCATCGAACATCGGCGTGGTTTTTCCGACCGGCGGCGGAGGGTCGGCGTGCAGACTGGCGAGGGTGACGGTGAGGGCGAGAAGGGTGTGGAGTTTCATGGTGGAGGACAGGGAGTGAATCGGGAAAGCCTCTCAGTATTGGACTTCGTGATCGCAGACAACCACGCGTGCAAGGCGCGGGACGACGGCGGCGGTGACGTGCGTGGGATGGCTTGGAGAGCGCACCAGCCGCTTTGGACAGCATGTCAATCGCCTTTATTCGAGGCGCAATCCCGCCAGCCAGTTCTCGATTCCGGTGCGACCCATCGTGCAGTGGGCGGTCGTGTGGGCGGTGACGTGATGCCGCCACGCGGGTGCGGGATAGACGCGCACGGACCAGATCATTTCCTCCCAATCGCGGAGCGAAATGGTGAAGCGCGCGCCGGTCAGCGGGGCATACACAGCGAGGCGGCGCTTTTCGCGGAGCAGGGCGAAAGTGGGCGCGGCTCCGCGAGGCGGCGATGCGCTTCCGTCCATCCACGCGCTATCTTTTTGACGAAGGCGGCGCGGTCGTTGGCGCGGGGAAGGCGCGCGGCGCGGCGCGGAAGTGGCGGTGCGGTTCATGGCAGGGCGAGGGCGCGGAGGGCGCGGATGAGCTTCATCGTCTCGACGCTCACGGCGATGACCTGGCCGACGAGCCGGACGATGGTTTCGTCGTCGTCGGGCGCGTTCGGGTCGGAGGTGATGTCGCCGTCCGCGTCGCGCTCGATGCGGTATTGATCGATCACCCATGCGAGCGCGCTGCGGTTGCCGAGCCGGTATTCGAGCGCCTCG
>JAYVRQ010000725.1:0-10611 GCA_043776145.1 Chthoniobacteraceae bacterium | reverse complement strand
ATGCTCGACGGCACGCACGCGCAATGGGTCGCGTGTCCCGGCAATGCGGTGGAGCCGGTGAAAAGCGCGGTGACGCGCGCCGGCGGCTATGTCGCGACAGGGATTTGCAGCCACGGCATCGTCGAGGCGCTGCGGCATTTCGGAGCCATCCAAATCGAGCGGTGATGTCCGTTTCGATCGCTGATTTTTTGAAAACGCAGAGACGCAGAGGCGCAGAGATCGCAGAGGAAATTGCGCAGTCGAAACCTCTGCGATCTCTGCGCCTCTGCGTCTCTGCGTCTCTAAAATAACCGCCTCGCTGTCCTCTTCAGCCAGCCTGGTCACACCTTAAATCACACTCTTCCGGGAGCGCGGCTTGACTTCCGGCACTCGGTCTGAGCATGAAGAGGCATGGTTCGCACATGTCGGGAACTACAATTGGGGCGGCTGCCCGCCAGCATCCGTCAGCGTTTTATCGAATGCGTCGCGGGGCGCGGAATGCCGAAGCCGCTCTGGACTTCGCTCGCGCCGGCGAAGGAGCGATGGGTGATCTTTTTATGGATCGGCGTTTGCAGCCTGCTGATCCTCGCGCTCTTCGGCGGGAACCGGCATCAGGAAATGGGATGGCTGGCTGCGTGGGTGATCGCGGCAGTGGCGCTGGGGTGGGGGATTTTCGGATGGCTGCGCGCGCGGCGGATGAAGCACGCGCTGCCTTTCGCGCCGGGGATTTATGTGTTCGCCACGGATGTCATCATCGCGGAGGACGCGAAATGTTTTCAGCATGATTTCGACACGCTGAAACATGCGCGGCTGCATCCGGTGACGGGCGCGGGCGGAATCCAGGAGGTGCAGATCGAATGGGATTTTCCGGGAGAGATGGTGCCGGTGCGGGTGCCTTCGCAGCAGATCGCGCAGCGGCTTCTCGGGCAGATCCAGATGGTGCGCGATCGTCTCGCGCAGGCGATGGCGGCGAGCGCGTGGGACAATGTGATGGCGCTCGATCCGCTTTACGAGGCGCGCTACGGCGGCGGTTGGGAGCAAATGTGTCCGCCGGTGGTGCTCTCTGGCGCGCGCGGTGAGAGCGGCTGGTTCGGGCTGCCGGTGCCGGTGGTGCGCGCGGGGATGCTGGCCGGGATTGTCGCGGGCGCGGCGTTTTGGTTTGGGTTAAATCTGGTGCGCGACAGCATGGCGTTTCAATCCGCGCAGTCGGTGAACACGCCCGCCGCGTGGCGGCATTTTTTGAAACGTCCCGACTCGTCGTATCACGCTGAAGTGCGGCGGCGCAGTTTGCCGGAGGCGGAGTTGCGCGTGGCGATGAAGGACGGAGGCAATGCCGAGGCGCTGCGCAATGTCATCATCGAGTTTGCGGATTCGCCAGCAGCGGGGGAAGCGCGGACGGCTTTGGAGCAGATGTATGCGCAGGCGGAAAGCAAGGCGCTGGCGGAAGTGGAACCGTCCGCACGACCCGTCGTGCAGGGGATGTTCCGATGGCTTCGCGAGCATGGGAGTTCGGATGTCGAGGTGCGTTTCGGCGAGAGTTCGGAAGCGTTGCTTTCAAGCATCGACGACTTTCTCAAAGAGCGTCTGCTGCTCGAAAGGACACCGATCGACATTGCCCCGAGCGCCGCCAGCTTCACGCCTGCCGTGGCGCGCCGGCGCGAGGATGCGGTCGTGTCGGTGTTGCGGCAGGGATTCCAAAAGCTGGCGTCGTCCGATCTCGTGAATCTTCGCAAAGGCCCGGTGTTTTCCGGCGAACCGCTGGGATTTCAAAAGCCGGCGATTGCCATTCTGCCCGTGGTGGAACCCATCGGCGCAGTCATTGCCGACGGGGCGCGGCAGCGCGCGTATCTCACGCTCAGTTTTAATTTCCAAGTGGCGCTCACGGTGCCCGGCGTCCCGGCCTGGAAATCCGAGTTCCCCGTCAGCCCCTGCGATTTTCTCGACGTGACCCAAGGCGGCTCGCTCTACGACCGCATGACGGACATCGCCTATCAGGAGCTTCACCAAAAACTCGCCGCGACTTTTTTTCCGCATCACGCGCCGGAGCGCGCCATCAAACTCACGCGCGCCCGCGCGACGACAGCCCCGGCAGCCCCGCCGCAAAACCGCACCCGTTTCACGGCCACCGGATTTGTCATTTCGCCACAGGGCTACCTCGTCACCGCGCGGCACTTTACGAACAAGGTGCGAACCATTCGCATGGCAACGGACAGCGGGCCGCTCCCGGTGAATCTGGTGCGCGAAGACACGGCGAACGACCTCGCGCTCCTCAAAGTCGAAGGCTCGTTCAAGGCGCTTCCCATCCGGCCCAGCGCCACGGCGAAACTTTTGGAACGGGTCGCGACCTACGGCTTCCCGGAAATCGGCATTCAAGGCCGGGATCTGAAGGCAACGGATGGCACCATCAGCGGCCTCAAAGGCGAGCGGGACGACCCGCGTTATTTTCAAATCAGTGTGCCGATTCAGCATGGAAATTCCGGTGGGCCTCTGCTTGATGAGCGGGGCAATGTCATCGGCGTGGTCGTGTCGGGATTCGATCCGTCCGCGGCGCAAAACGTGAACTACGCGGTCAAGAGCGACGAACTGCTCAAGTTCCTCGCGACCTTTCCCGAGCTGAAAAATCTTCCACCTCCCGCCACCGCCGTATCGCCCGGCATGGGCGAACTCATCCAGCAAGCCACCGTGTTGCTCGAAGGGAACTGATTCCGGCACCGCCCCTCCGCGGTTCCGACGCGCCGCTAGACCTCCGCGCGCGCGTCTGCTCTACTCCCGCGTCACTTTTCCAAAAACACCATGAACTACACGACCTGCACCGTCCCGCCCGGCGAAAAAATCACCATCTCCCACGGCAAACTTTCCGTCCCGAATCAACCGATCGTCCCATTCATCCGCGGCGACGGTACGGGGCCGGACATTTGGGCGGCGAGCGTGCGCGTGCTCGATGCGGCGGTGGAGAAGGCGTACGGCGGTGCTAAAAAAATAGCGTGGATGGAAGTATTCGCGGGGGAGGCGTCGAAGAACAAATTCGACAACTGGCTGCCCGATGACACGGTCGCGGCGTTCAAGGAATTTCTCGTCGGCATCAAAGGCCCGCTCACCACGCCCGTCGGCGGCGGCATCCGCTCGCTGAATGTCGCGCTGCGGCAAATGCTCGATCTCTACGTGTGCCTGCGGCCCGTGCAGTATTTCTGCGGCGTCCCGTCGCCCGTGAAGCGGCCCGAACTCGTGGACATGGTGATTTTTCGCGAGAACACCGAGGACATCTACGCGGGCATCGAATACGCGGGGGGCACGCCGGAAGCGCAGCAGGTGCTCGATTTTCTTGCGCAGACTTTCCCGAAGGATTTCAAAAAAATCCGCTTCGGCACGAGCCAGTCCGTCGTCGATTACATGAAGCTCGCCGCGCCCGAGCACACGATGGAAAACTACCCGCCGACGGTCGGCATCGGCATCAAACCCGTGTCGCAAGTCGGCACGATCCGACTTTTCAAAGCGGCGGTGCAATACGCGATCGCGCAGAAAAAGAAGTCGGTCACGATCGTCCACAAGGGGAACATTATGAAGTTCACCGAAGGCGCGTTTCGCGACTGGAGCTACTCCGCGGCCGAGCGGATTTTCGGCGACAAAGTTTATACGTGGGCGCAGTGGGAGCGGACGAAAAAGGAACAGGGCGAGAATGTTGCCAACGAAGAGCAAAAGGCCGCGCTCGCCGCAGGGCGCGTGCTCATCAAGGACGCCATCGCCGACATCGTGCTCCAGCAAGTGCTCACGCGCCCGACGGATTTCGACGTGATCGCGACGCTCAATCTCAACGGCGACTACCTCAGCGACGCGCTTGCCGCGCAAGTCGGCGGCATCGGCATCGCGCCCGGCGGCAACATTAACTACGTCACCGGCCACGCCATCTTCGAGGCCACCCACGGCACCGCGCCGAAGTACGCCGGCAAGGATGTGGTGAACCCCGGCAGCGTCGTGCTGAGCGGCGAAATGATGCTTCGCTACCTCGGCTGGATCGAGGCCGCGGACCTCATCCTCAAAGGGCTGAACGGCGCGATCGGCAGCAAGCGCGTCACCTACGATTTCGCGCGGCAGATGGAAGGTGCGACGGAGATCAAGTGCTCTGAGTTCGGCGACAACATCATCGCGCACATGTAGCCGTGTTCACCGGACGTCAGCGGCCGGAGTTGATCTCTGGTTCCACGGCCACTCCCACTTGCTCCAGATGCCGGCGGGAGATTCCGCGCGACGATGTGAACGCCGCCGCCGATGTCGCGTATTGCCAGTCGTTCAATCTCGCGCACCCGAGCGGGAGCAGTATCGAACCAGCGCCTTGGACACCGCCGCATTTGTAGCGTAGCCTCGCGCCCTATGACCACTCCTGCCACCCGTCGATTACGTGTTGCGTTAAATGCCGATCTGAAAAAGACCGGCGCGAAACGGCTTGGTAAAGTGGTCAACGATCTGACGCGGAAAACATTCACGGCAAATGCCGACGGGGCCGTGCTGGAGTTTGCCCACCGGCAGCCCGACGCCGCATTTTGGAGCGGCGTGAAGTATTACGGCAGCGGCAAGAACAGCCGCATCCGCATCGTCCGCACCCCGCCGGTCGCCGCCGAATAGGCATCGGCTCGACACAGACTGCGGCGTCCAGGGGAAAGCGCCGTCAGTTCCAGATGTCGGGAGGCGACATGGAAATTGCCAGCCGGTGGCGGCGTCCCTATCATCCGCGCCTCTTTCATGAAAATCATCCGTTACGAAAACACGAGCGGCGACATCGCCTGGGCCGAGGAACACGCGGATGGACGCCGCACGCGGCTGAGCGGCGATCCGTTCACGGGCTTCGAGAAAACGGGCGAGGCTGCGTCCGTGCATCGGCTGCTCGCGCCGGTCGCGCCGGTCGCGATTTTTTGCATCGGGCTGAATTACCGCCAGCACGCTGCCGAGACCGGAGCGCCGCTTCCGCAGCATCCCGTCGTTTTTATAAAAAGCCCCGGCGCGGTGCAGCATCCCGGTGAGCCGATCGTGCTGCCGCGCTGGTTGCGGAGCGCGAAGGTCGATTATGAATGCGAACTCGCCGTGGTCATCGGGCGCGCGTGCAAGAACGTCCCGCGTGCGCGCGCGCTCGACTACGTGCTCGGCTACACCTGCGCGAATGATGTGAGCGCGCGCGACTGGCAGAAGGAAGGCGGCGGCTCGCAATGGTGCCGCGGCAAAACATTCGACACCTTCGCCCCGCTCGGCCCATGCCTCGTCACGCGCGATGAAATTCCCAATCCCAACGCGCTCCGCATCCAGACCCGCATCGGCGCGGAGACGATGCAGGACGCGAACACGAACGACATGATTTTCGACGTGCCTGCGCTCATCGAATTTCTCAGCGGCAGCACCACGCTCCTCCCCGGCACCGTCATCCTTACCGGCACGCCCAGCGGCGTCGGCATGGCGCGAAACCCCGCGCGCTTTCTCCAGCCCGGCGATGAAGTGAGCATCGAGATCGAGCACATCGGCGTGCTCACGAATCCCGTGCGCGAGGAGGATTGCACCGGGGTGTCCGCCTTCACGCTGGGTTGATTCCTCGCGCTCAGCTCGTCAGCACGGCGAGCAGATCGTCCACGGAGACGCTGGCGACGGCGGAGACTTTGTCGCTCATCGCGTAGGGCAAAATGAGGTCGCGTCCGTGGAGCAGCGAGCCGCAGCTATAGACGACGTTCGGCACGTAGCCTTCGCGCTCGTGGTTCTCGGCGGTGAGCAGCGGTTCGCGGAGGCGGCCGATGACTTTGGTCGGGTCTTCGAGATCGAGCAGCGCGGCACCGATGCAGTATTTCCGCATTGGGCCGACGCCGTGTGTGATGACGAGCCAGCCGGCTTCCGTCTCGATCGGCGAGCCGCAGTTACCGATTTTCACCGACTCCCACATTTCCGCCGGACGCATGAGGAGCTGTGGATCGCTCCAAAAATGCGGGTTGTCGGAGAACATGATGAAAAGGTTCTCGTCGTCCTGCCGCGAGAGCATCGCGTAGCGGCCACCGATGCGGCGGGGGAACAGCGCCATGCCTTTGTTTTGCACGGCGTTGCCATTCAGCGTGAGCACGCGGAAGTGCAGGAAATCGAGCGTCTCGATGAACTGCGGAAGAATCACGCGCCCGTTGTAGGCGGTGTAAGTCGCGTAGTAGATGACGCTGCCGTCGTCGTCGGTGAAGCGCACGAAGCGCGCGTCTTCGATGCCGTTGCTCTCATTCGGCGAGACGGGAAAAATGATGCGCTCGCTCATCGCGAGCTTCGGGGAAAAGCGCAGCTCGTAATTCGAGTCGGCGAGCCAGCGGATGCACTCGAGCGCGCGGCGCAAATCGCGATGCACGGGTTTCGATTCCGCACGCACGCGGCCCACGCTTTCATCGAGCTGCTGGAGCGTGAAATTTTCCCCGAGCGGCTCCAGAACGCGAGCAGCGTAGCCATTTTCAAAACCCATCTCCTGGAGTTTCAGCGTGAAACTTTTCTTTTTGTAAGTCGGGTTCGGCACGACTTCCGGCACGGTGACGAAACGCGAGACGGGTTCGATAGTCATCGCGCCTTCCGCGGTGAGGACGCCGGCGCGAAATTCGATCGAGGAGATGTGTCCCTCGCCGGTCGCACGCAGGCTCATCGCAAACCGCAGACCGCCCGCGGGCACGCCGCTTTGATCGGGATGCGGGACGATGGACGGATTGAAAAGCGCGGCGGATTCCAGCGCGTATTCGCCGGAGAAAAGCGCGCCGATGAGAAGCTGCCGCGTGCGCGAAAGCAGCGGCTCCGCGCGGATGTGCGCGCGCACTTTTTCAAAATGCGCGAGGAGCTGCGATTCGATGTCGAAGTGTCGCGCGGCAAAGTCGGCGTGCAGCGCGGCGAGTTGCGCGGCAGCGTCTTCGTCGCTGAGCGCGAGGGCGCGGGCGAGGATGCTGGCGATGATTGACGGCTTCGACGGAATGAACGGGCGGATGATGACGCGCGCGCTCTCGGGCTGGAAGGTGGCCTCGTGGCGGCGGATTTGGATTTTCATAAAGCGGGGTGCAGCGGCTCGGCGAGCGGGTGCTCCGCGTAGTTCATCTCCGCGAGCGAAAGATGAAAGGCGAGCGACGATTCCGCGCCCTGATTTTCGCTCACGCGCTCCGCGTGCAGCCCGTCGCTGCAACCGCCGGAGGTGGAGTCGTAGAGCGGCACGCCGAGGTCGTTCCGGCCGAGGAACCACTCAAAAGCGCGCCGGGCTTCGCGCATCCACGAGTCATCCTGCGTGGCGCGAAAGGCTTCGAGACACGCGCTCACCATCGCCTGCGCTTCGACCGGCTGCTGGTCGAAATCCGCCCGCGCGCCGTCGCGCTGGTAGAACCCATTGCTGCCGACGGGACGGAAGTGTCCCGCCTGCGTTTTCTGAATGGAGACGAGCCAGCGCAGCGACTTCAGCCCGATCTCCAGCGCCTCGCCATCGGGCATCCACTGGCCGCTGAGAATGAGCGCCTGGCAGAGCCGCGCGTTGTCGTAAGTCGCGCTCGATTCAAACCACGGCCAGTTTTCCGTCGCGCAATTTTTCCAGAGCGTCACCAGCTTTTCGGTGAGCAGCACGCGCGCGGCGAGCACTTCGGGTTTCGTGGGAATGTTGCGCAGATATTCGTGAATGCCGAGCAGCGTGAAGGCCCACGCGCGCGGCGAGGAAAACCCCGCGACTGCCACGAGCCCGCGCTCGAAAAGCTGCACGCACAAGCGCCGATGCCCGTCCTTCCGCGAACGCCCCGCGCCCGTGCCCGCCGCCCAGAGAGCGCGCGCGTGACTGTCCTCGCTGCCCGCTTCCTCCAGCCAGCGGCGCGTGTGGCACATGAAATTGCGGAAGCGGCCCGTCTCGTAATTCAGCGCCGCGGCGAGCGAGGCGAGGTAGGCCGTGGCGAGCCGGTCGAGATTTTCGGCGGGAGGTTCGCCGCCGATTTCATCGAGCAGATTGCACAGGATGAAGGCGCGCGCGTTGTCATCCGTGCAGTAGCCCTCGTGGAAATTTGGCACCGTGAAAATCGCGTGCTGAAAGATGCCCGTGCCGTCCGACATGCGCAGGATGTGATCGAGCCGCAGCGGCGGGAGTTCGTACGGGCGGCTCGCGAGCGTCCACCCCGCGAAGGCTTGTCGTGGAGCGCCCCGCCGGTCCGCGCGGGCGTGCTGGAAGGATTCCAGATAACGCTGCGCGACTGCCGGCCAGATCATCTCGCGGCCCATCTCGTACGCCGCGCGACGTGTCCGCTCCATGCCAGCCGTATCGTCGAGATATTCGCACACCGCTTCCGCGAGCGCGGGCGGATTGCGAAACGGCACGAGCTTTCCGCGTCCGTCCGCGAGCAGTTCCTGCGCGTGCCAATACGGCGTCGAGACGACCGCTTTTCCCGCGCCGAAAACATAGGCCAGCGTGCCGGAGGTGATCTGCTGCTCGTTGAGATACGGCGTCACGTAAATATCCGTCGCGCCGATGAACTCCTTCAGGTCATCGAGTGACACGAAGCGGTTGTAGAAAATGACGTGCTCCTTCACCCCGCGATCCTCCGCAAGCCGCTCCAGACTCAGCCGGTAACTTTCGCCTTCGCGCGCCACGAGATGCGGATGCGTCGCGCCGAGCACGAGATAGACGAGGCTCGGATGCCGCCGCACCATTTCCGGCAGCGCCTCGATGACATGCTCGATGCCCTTCCCCGGCCCGAGCAGTCCGAACGTGAGCAGCACCATGCGCCCCTCCACGCCGAGCTGCGCCTTATAGATACCCGTGTCCGCAAACGGAATGTCCGGGATGCCGTGCGGGATCACGTCGATCTTCGCGTCCGGCACGCGATAAATTTCGCGCAAAATCGCCGCGCCTTTGCGGGCCATCACCACTACGCGATCGCTGCGCCGCACCAGTTCCTCCATCACCTTGCGCTGCGCGAGATTCGGCTCGCGGAGGATGGTGTGCAGCGTCGTCACTACGGGCATCCGCACTTCCTTCAGCAGTGCCAGCAAGTGACTCCCCGCCGGTCCGCCGTAGATGCCAAACTCATGCTGCACACACAGCACGTCGGCATTGTTGAAATTCAAAAAATCCGCCGCGCGCCGGTAGGAATCGAGATCCTTTTCCAGCAACTCGAAGCGCACCCGCGCCGGATATTTGTAACCCTCGACGCGGTCGTTCATCGCACCCGCAAAACACTCCGCGCCCGGTGCTTCACCCGCCACCGATTCACAAAGATCGGCCGTAAAAGTCGCAATTCCACAACGCCGCGGATCGTGTCCGCCGAGGAAAGCGATCCGCTGTGGAGGCGCCGAGTCTATGAGGAGAACCTTTCCATGGAGGCACCATGAGGCCGAATGACATGGGCACAATGGTTAGTTTTTTCGCGAGGGGAAGCTCGCGTCTGCCGACACACCACTTCCGGGGCGCATCGAATTTCCACTTGTAAATGCGGACGGCGCGCGAACATTCGCACTCATGGAACAGCTACAACTTCTGGGCATCGCCCTCGGTCTGGCCACGCTCTCCGGCCTGAACCTCTACCTCACCGTGTTCGCCACCGGCCTCGCCGTGCAGCAGCACTGGATCACGCTCGCGCCGCAATATCAGTCGCTCGACATCCTCTCACATCCCGCCGTGCTCATCATCTCCGGCGCGCTTTTTCTCCTGCAATTTTTTGCGGACAAAATCCCATGGGTCGATTCGCTGTGGGACGCGGTGCATACGGTCATCCGTCCCATCGGCGGCGCGCTGCTCGCGATCCGCGTGCTCGGCACGCCCGATCCCGTCTATGATGTCATCGTCGCCATCCTCGCGGGCGGCGTCACCCTCGTCGCGCACGGCACGAAGTCCGGCATCCGTCTCGTCGCGAATCATTCGCCCGAGCCGTTCTCGAACATCGCGCTCAGCGTCGCGGAAGACGCCGCAGTTATCGGCGGCCTCGCGCTCATCCAGCACGATCCAATTCTCGCGCTCATCGTCTTCTCCATCGTGCTCGCCGTCATCTGCTACACCGGCCCGCGCATCTTCCGCGCTTTGAAAGTGAACCTCTGGCTGCTCTGGCGGAAACTCGCCTCGCCCGCCGAGGACCACACCGACGCGGAACTCCCGAGCCAGCTTCCCGCCGAGCACCACATCATCTTTCAAGCGAGCAATCTTCTCGGCGAAAAAATCGAGTGGGCCGTGCCCTGCGTGAGCAGCGCCGCGCGGCGGATTCCGGGGAATGTCTTCGGTCATCTCGTCGCCACGGCGGAAGATCGCAGCCGCGTGTGGTTCGTCGGGAAACGCGGCTGGCGCAAAGTCGCGGAGGAAGTCGATCTGACGACCTACAAAGTCGCGCACGAGTCGAAGTTCTTGAGCGAAAACGTGGTGCTCTACAGCCTGGAGCGGAAGCCAAAGTATTCCTTCGTGTTCGACCGCGCGCGGAATTCGCTCGTGAAAAAAGTCGCCGCCTCGCTGCACACGCGGCTCGCCTCCGAGCCAGCCACGCTCGAAGTCGGCTGACGATCCCCGTCCGCGATCTCGATGACTGGCGCATCTCATTTGGTATTCCCTGCCGCTCAGCGACCACCTCGCTGGCTTCGATTCTGCCAGCCCGTGTTCCAGCGCAGGCGGCTGGTGCTGTGGACGATCGTTTT